>NZ_VPED01000006.1:0-129420 GCF_013417335.1 Acinetobacter sp. YH16031 | reverse complement strand
AATAATTCAAGTGAATTTGTTTGAAAGAAGAACTTTAAAAGCTTTATTTTCACCCGATAAAATACCCATAAAACAAGAGGAAGCTCATTTGAGCTTCCTCTTGTGAAAAATTGTGGGACAGCAATGCCCTTTCGGACGCTTTTTTTAAAATTTAGCTTTTAACTATTAAGCTTGAAGCTCTTTCGCTTTAGACATAGTCAATGCTAAATCTTCAATCATATCTTCCTGACCACCAACGGTACCACGACGACCAAGCTCAAGCAGAATTTCACGAGCAGATACGCCATATTTCGCTTCAGCACGTTTAGCGAACAGCAGGAATGAAGAGTAAACGCCAGCATAACCTAGAGTTGCAGCGTCACGGTCTGCACGGATCTGGTGTGTCATCATTGGGATGATCAGATCTTCTGCAACGTCTTGTACTTTGAACAGGTCAACGCCAGTTTCCATTTGCATACGGTTTGCAACCGCAACAAACAGTTCAAGTGGCGTATTACCTGCACCAGCACCCAGACCGGCAGATGCCAAGTCAACACGTGTTGCACCCGCTTGTACAGCAGAAACAGAGTTCGCAACACCCATACCCAAGTTATGGTGACCATGGAAACCGATTTCGATATCTGAACCTAAGTTAGCACGTAAGATACCAACACGGTCAGTCACGTCTTGCGGAAGCATATAACCCGCAGAGTCAGTCACATAGATACAGTTTGCACCGTATGACACCATTTTTTGCGCTTCTTCAAGCAATTTTTCTGGAGAAGCCATGTGAGCCATCATCAGGAAGCCCAAAGTGTCCATACCCAGTTTACGAGCAGCAGTAATGTGCTGTTCAGAAACGTCTGCTTCAGTAGAGTGAGTTGCAACACGAATAGTTGCCACACCTACATCATGCGCCATTTTCAGGTGATCAACCGTACCAATACCAGGAAGTAAAAGTGCAGAAACTTTTGCTTGTTTCAGGTTTGGAATCACTGCTTTCAGGTATTCTTCATCAGTTGCAGCCGCGAAACCGTAGTTCACAGAGTTACCGCCAAGGCCGTCACCGTGTGTTACCTCGATTAAAGGTACACCTGCATCATCCAGAGCAGTTGCAATCGCAACCATTTGCTCAGGTGTAGTTTGATGGCGCATTGGATGCATACCATCACGTAAAGTCATATCATTAATAATAATCTTAGACATGAAGGTGCTCCTTAAGCTTCAACTGCATTTAAAACACGTTCTGCGAACATTTCTGCGGTACGTGCAGCTGCTGCAGTCATAATGTCGAGGTTACCTGCATATTTAGGCAGGAAGTCACCCAGACCTTCAACTTCAAGGAAGATCGATACGCGGTTGCCATCAAATACTGGACCATTCACCAGTTTGTAACCTGGTACGTATTTTTGAACCTCGAGGATCATCGCATGTACAGATTCAGTGATCGCTGCCTGATCTGGCTCACCTTCTACTAGACAGTGAACAGTGTCACGCATCATCAGTGGTGGCTCAGCAGGGTTAATAATGATGATCGCTTTACCTTGTTTCGCGCCACCCACTTTCTCAATCGCACCAGCAGTAGTACGGGTGAATTCGTCGATGTTTTTACGCGTACCAGGACCGACTGATTTAGTCGATACAGTCGCGATAATTTCGCCATAGTTCACAGGCTGAACGCGAGAAATCGCAGCAACCATAGGAATAGTTGCCTGACCGCCACAAGTCACCATGTTAACGTTTGGCACTTCGCCTTGTTCAAGCAATGCTTCAAGGTTCACTGGTGGTACGCAGTAAGGACCGATTGCAGCAGGTGTTAAGTCAATCATTAACACGCCAAGTTCGTTCAGCTTGCGGCTGTTTTCAGCATGTACATAAGCAGAAGTTGCATCAAATGCAATTTTGATATCGTCTTCGATTACATGAGGAAGCAAACCTTCTACGCCTTCAGCCGTAGTTTTTAAACCCATTTTCGCTGCACGCGCCAGACCTTCAGAAGTCGGGTCGATCCCCACCATCCATACTGGTTCTAACCATTCGCTGCGTTGCAGTTTATAAAGCAAATCAGTACCAATATTACCTGGACCGATCAATGCACATTTAATCTTTTTCATGAATGTACTCTCTTGTATTCCCTTATTCAGCAGCAAAAGCAGCTGTTACTGAACCAAAGCCTTCAATTTCAACTTTGAATTCGTCGCCCGGCTGAGCCACAACCATTGGACCTAAAGCACCAGTCAAAATAATGTCGCCTTTTAATAATGGGCGACCACGACGTACCATTTCATCAGCCAGCCATACAGCAGCATTTAATGGGTTTGCCAGACATGCTTTACCTACGCCTTGAGAAACGACTTCGTCGCCACGTGTCATAACCATCTTGCAGTTCACAAGATCAAGGTTTTCCAGTTTGACCGGTTTAGAGCCCAGAACGAATGCAGCAGAAGATGCGTTATCAGCTACGGTATCAATCAGGCTGATTTTCCAGTTTTCGATGCGGCTATCGACCACTTCTACAGCAGGAAGTGCATAGTCAGTTGCACTAATGATGTCTGCATAAGTGTGTTTTGCTTTAGTCAGATCTTCTTTGATGACCAATGCGATTTCAGCTTCAACTTTCGGTTGAATCAGCAAACCTGCAGGGATTGCTTCACCATCGCCATAGGCCATGTCGGCAAACAACATACCGAAGTCAGGCTGATCTACGCCAAGCTGTGCTTGAACCACTTTCGATGTCAAACCAATTTTACGACCTACCAGACGGCGACCTTCCGCCAGAGCACGCTCGGTATTTACTTCCTGAACGGCATAGGCAATATCTACGTCAGCACTTTCACCACCAAGTTCCGGGCGAATCGGTGCGATCGCAGTTTTTGAGAGTTCAGCAGTACGTAATGCTTGTGCAACTGATTCAACAACAGCAGAATTCGACATCAATGTTTCCTTAAACTGCAAAAATGAGGCTTATGCCGAGAACTAAGACAGGCAAAATGTTTTGACCTGATCATTTCGATCATTCCAATAAACAATTGCGCCTAGTACGGGCATATGAATAAACAGTTTTAGGATGGGAAAAATATGACGTGAATGCCAATAGTTATTTTATTTTTTGCAATAGCTATTATCTATAAATTAAATTTATAAAAATCAATTAAAAACATAATCTTATAATTATGAATTAAGTTATATCCAACTAAATAACTCAACAATCATGACAGAACAAAACTACTATAATCACAACTTTAGACTAAAAGATAAGACCAGTTGTTCAAATCTACAGCATTGATCCGCATCTTCCGTTTCAGAAAATGCCGGATCTTGAATAATGACTAAGATACTGAATTAAATGGCTTCTTTCCATTGGACTTTAGCCAATAAAAAGTCATGCAAACTGCTGACATCCTTCACAATCGACAGTGGATTAAACAGTGCCAAAGTTTCCGGTGTATGGACGCCATAAGTCACGCCTACACTTGGCATGGCAATATTCATCGCCATTTCCAGGTCATAAGATGTATCCCCCACCATAATCGCTTCATGCGCACTAATACCAGTTTCAGCCAGAATTTCAGCTAGCATTAAAGGATCTGGTTTAGAGCGGGTTTCGCTTGCAGCACGAGTCGCATGAAATAGATCCATACTCTTGGTTTGCTTTAATACTCGGTCTAAACCTTTACGACTTTTACCTGTCGCCACTGCTAGTTTGATGCCTTCTTCTTTTAAGGCATAGAGCATTTCAGACACGCCCTCAAACCAGGCATCATTCACTGAATTCGCTACATAATGATCTGAATAAGCCTGTAAAATATCGGCATGTAATTCTGGCACAGTTGGGAATAGTCGTTGGGCTACTTCCGGCAAACCTAATCCGATAATGCTTTTCGCATCTGCATCAGTTAAAGGTTGCTGAAACTGCTGCGCGGCAAACTGCAGGCTCGAGACGATTTGCCCCACTGAATCAAATAAAGTGCCATCCCAATCAAAAATGACCAGTTTTAGAGGTGAATTCATATAAGGTTCCTAGTATTTGATTCAGTGTCTTTAAGCCCTCTCCTTCTAGGAGAGGGTTTGGGAGAGGTGAGTTAAATTAATTCCCCACCACAATTAACATCAGTGAGCAGCTGTTTTCGTATAGGTATTATCTACTTTTCAAGGATGAAAAGTAGCAAAAATCCTTTGTTACTCTGATGGCACGTCCCTGTGCCACAGACTAACAGCGCCATCCATGTCGCCTTTCATTAATTTAGAAATTGTCTTGAATCGTCTTTATACTGTTTTTAATAAAGAGAAGGACTTTTTCCACTCAAGTAAAGCAAGATAAGACTCATTAAAAAGCTAAAAATTACTCGTCATCTTCCGCAGGTGTTACCACCTTATCCGCCTTTTGTGCACGAAGCTGTGCCACCAAGCTCTGCATATCTTCAGGCAACGGTGCTTCAATCGTCGGATAGCCTGGAATTTCCAGACGCATCGCATGCAAACATAAACGGCGTGGTTTTGGTCCACGATATTCAGTCTCGTGACCATATTTCTCATCACCCACTAACGGATGACCAATGCTGAGACCATGTACACGAATCTGATGGGTACGACCAGACAATGGAGAAGCATACACCAGTGTCGCATGCATAAAACGCTCTGCCACATTCCACTGGGTTTTAGACTCTTTGCCTTCTTTAGAGACACGGACACGGCGCTCACCATTAGAAAGTTCATAACGATGCAAAGGTGCATCAATGAGTTGCTTATCTAGCGTTACCTGCCCTTTCACGACAGCGGCATAAGTTTTTTTAATCTTATGTTCACGTAATAAATCTTGTAGCGTTTTTAAGGTACTGCGCTTTTTCGAGATCATCACCAGACCCGATGTATCACGGTCAATACGGTGAATCAATTCCAGGTATTTTTTACCTGTTGCAGCACGTAGGCCTTCAATCAGGCCATACGCCACACCGCTACCGCCATGCACAGCAATACCCGATGGTTTATTGACAACCATCAAGCCTTCATCTTCATATACCACACGTGACAGAAGACCTTGAGCCACCTTGTCCGAAATCGGCGCTTCTGATTCATCTTTTTGTTCATAACGAATAGGTGCCACACGAATCTGGTCGCCAATCGCCAGTTTGGTTTCGGCCTTAATGCGTTTTTTATTGACGCGAACCTGTCCTTCACGAATCAGACGATAAATCCGACTTTTAGGCACCCCTTTCAGACGACTGAACAAGAAATTATCGATTCGCTGTCCATCTTGATGTTCATCCACTTCAAACCAAGTGATGCTTTGCCATTGTTGTGTAGAATTCATACAGTTACTATGACCCAAAAATTACTAAAATTGATTAAAAACTGATCACTTAGGTTATGCTTTACACAAGAAACATAAGCTTAGCCCATAGGCAGATGATGCAAGGTTTGATATAGTCAGCGCACGGAAACCATCGTTTGTGAGTAAAAGTTGAAGCATTTCAGATTTCTCTGAACTTGATTATTCAATTAAAGACTCACATGATACGGGAAGGTCTCAAAAGAATTATGCCGACGCCGAAGGCTTATTATATCGGCAAACAAAGCAAACTGTTGCGTTTAATTGTACCTCAGGTACATAAATCAGTTTGTCTGAAAAAATATGTCGCCAACCTAGTTGGTTTTTAAACGTAAACTGATACACATCAGATTAGTCGCACCCTGAAGACGACTTCAGGCTACAGCGTTTGATGCATTGGATCTGCACAGTTTGTAAAGATACGACGACAATTCCGTATCAAGACACTTTCTATAAAGAAGGGATGATCTTCGAGCAATGTGACAGTGAAAGTTACTCACATCTAATGCACCGCTTGTCCGCCAGTGAAACGTTCAGGTGACTTTAATCGTTTAAAGATTGAAGCCGTATTGCCATCATCAATACGTGAATCAAAATACCGAAGCTGATCTATATTCAAGTAGACGCCGGGAATAAAAGACTCAGACCACAATGCCAAGCATTGGAGATCTGAGCCATTGATCCGTGATGTGTGATGTTCGCTACGTGAATAGCGATTTTTTGCTGTGTATCACTATAAGGTGTTACACCCATGAAACGTATGTTGATTAATGCAACACATGCCGAAGAAATTCGCGTTGCACTTGTCACTGGTCAGCGTCTTTACGATTTCGATTTAGAGAATCGTACCCGTGAACAAAAAAAATCTAATATCTATAAAGGTCACGTGACTCGCGTTGAACCTTCTTTAGAAGCTGTATTCGTTGAATACGGTGCAGGTCGCCAAGGCTTCCTGTCTATGCGTGAAATCGCAAACTCTTATTACAAAGCCGATCCTCGCCAAACTTCAAATATCCGTGAACTGATTACTGAAGGCACTGAACTTCTGGTTCAGGTGGAAAAAGAAGAGCGCGGCAATAAAGGCGCTGCCCTTTCTACTTTCATTTCACTTGCTGGTCGTTATCTGGTTCTGATGCCAAACAACCCGAAAGGTGGCGGTATCAGCCGTCAAATTTCCGGTTCAGTGCGTGAAGAACTGAAAGAAATGCTGGCCTCTTTAAACGTGCCACGTGGTATGAGCGTCATTGTTCGTACAGCAGGCATTGGCCGTTCTCAAGAAGAATTACAGCTTGATCTGCAACATTTACTAGACCTTTGGGCACAAATCCAAAGCACTGCAAATTCAGGTCCATCACCTATGCTAGTCCATCAGGAAGCAGGTGTGGTAACTCGTGCGATCCGTGATTACCTGCGTGATGATGTAGCAGAAATCCTGATTGACTCTGAGCAAGCCTATAACGAAGCCTATAACTTCGTTAAGGCAGTAATGCCGCTTCAGTTAGATAAACTGAAAACTTATACATTGAATGAGCCTTTGTTTGCGCATTTCGGTATCGAAAGCCAGATTCAAACTGCTTATGAACGTGAAGTAAAACTGCCTTCAGGCGGTTCGATCGTGATCGACCAAACTGAAGCTTTAGTTTCAATCGATATTAACTCAGCAAAATCAACTCGTGGTCAGGACGTTGAAGATACAGCGTTAAATACCAACCTTGAAGCTGCTGAAGAAATTGCTCGCCAATTACGTTTACGTGATATCGGTGGCTTAGTTGTCATCGACTTCATCGACATGACCAAAGACCGCAACCAGCGTATGGTAGAAGCGAAACTGCGTGAAGCAACGCAAAGCGACCGTGCACGTATCCAGTTCGGTCAACTGTCTCGTTTCGGCCTGATGGAAATGAGCCGTCAACGTCTGCGTCCTTCACTAGAAGAAGCGACTGGCTATGTCTGCCCACGCTGTCATGGTACCGGTATGGTTCGTGACCTGCGTTCTCTATCCCTTTCAATCATGCGTAAAGTAGAAGAAATCGCGCTACGTGAACGTCATGGTGAAGTTCAGGTTGAAGTACCAGTAGAAATTGCAGCATTCATGCTAAATGAAAAACGTCACAGTCTGGTATATCTGGAACAAACTTCAAATACACGCGTAACTGTACTTCCACATCCACACTTGGAAACACCTCATTACGAAATTTCGTATAACCCTGAAGGTTTCGCACCAACCAGCTATGAACGCACTGAAGCAACCCGTTCAAGTGAAAAAGAACTGGGTTATGAGTCTTCTGAGTGGCATTTAGAAGAAGAACATACGCATACCGCTGCACCAGCACCTGCTCAGCAGCAAAACAACGGCAAAAACAATAAACGCCGCAATAACCAGAATCAGCAAAACGTACAGCAAGCACCTGCTGCACAACAGGCACCTGCTCAAGTTGCCGCACCTGCTGCCAGCCCATGTGCATGGTTAGAAAACCTGTTTGTACAAAAACAGGCAACTACTGTTGATCAATCTCGCACAGCGAACAATGCTGCTGCTGCTATTGAACAGATGGTGAATGGCGGTGCAGTGAGCCGTGGCCAGTTCGGCCAGGTTGCTCCTGTAACACCAGCAGTATCTGCACAGCCAGCAGCTGTTGCAGCACCAGCAACTACCGGCAATGCTTATCTGGCGCCATCGACTGTAGTCCATAAACCAGAGCGTGATCAGTCTGAAAAAGCTGAACGTGAAGAGAAATCACAGCGTCATAACAAGAAAGCACGTAGCAACAAGCACAAAGAGCCACGTGAACAGGCGCAGTCTGATAATGCATCACAACATCAGGTGCATGAAGAAGTGGTTCAGGTTTCTCGTCAGGAACAACGTCAGGAAGCGCGTGAAAACAAACGCAACTCTCGCCGTCAGCACCACAACGAGTCTGCACAGCAAAACGATGCTCACGGCAATGAGCAACAGCAAAACGTGCCACGTCGTGACCGTCGCAACCAGCAACGTCCAGAACGTCCAAATCGCCACCGCGATCCAAGTGTTCTGAATGAACATGCACCTCAAGCACCTGTTGCCGTTGAAGCTCCAGCAGTCAATGAAAAGCAAGTGCGTGTTGAACTGATCGATGCTCCTCGTAAAGAAGTGATGCCAACAGCAATGGTAGTAAATATTGACGAGGCGAAAAGCGAAATTGTGGCATTGAATGACACTGCTCCAATCGCAAAACCTGCTGTTGAAGTGACTGCCCCTGCTGATGCTCCTGTAGAAGCACCAGCTGCGGAAGAGTTCCTGGCTGAAGTGACTGCATCTGCTCCTGCAGAGAAAGCGCCTGAAGCTCCGTCATCATCAAAACAGCGTGCCAGCAATGACCCACGTCAACGTCGTCGCGACCGCCGTGCTGCACAAGGCCAACAGACGAAAACTCAGCAATTGACACCGTCACAGGTGCCAACACTTGGCCAATACACCATTGGTAGCCTGATTCGCCATGTTTATGGTGAAGACTGTTCAGTCCTGATTGAACAGTTCGGTCTGTTGCCAACGTTTAACCGTGCATTGCAAAAGTTCACGCAGGAATATAATGCGACTTTAGCAACGGTTTCGACCGCGACCACAGAGAAAAAACCTGTCACTCGTGATGTAGAAGTCAGCAAAGCGCAGCCTGAAGCAGAACCTGCTCCTGTGCTGGATTTAACTCCGCCTGCACCAGTTTCAGAGAAACGTGTGGCGAATGATCCACGTGAGCGTCGTCGTCTCGCCAAACTGGCTGCCGAGCAAGCATTACAGCAGGCTAAACAGCAAGCACAAGCTGAAGCAGAATCTACTGCGGCTGAACCTGCTGCAGAAGCAACGGCTCCAGCGGAAGAAGCGAAAGCTGAAAGTGCTGAAGCTGCACCTGCTGAAGCTCCGGTAGCTGCAGTAGAAAGTGCTGATACAACTGAAGCGACTCAAACTCCTGAGCCAGCTGCGGAAGCATCTGTAGAAACTGCGAAAGCTGAACAGGCTCCCGCTGAAGAAGTCACTGAAACAACTACAGTTGAAGTAACTCCAGCAGAAAGCGAAGCTACGCCTACCGAAACTCCGGAAGCCGATAAAGCTGAAGAAGCTGTAGCAAAAGCTGAAAAACCGGCTGCCCGCCCACGTCGTCCACGTGGCCGTCCACCGAAAAAAACCAATACTGCAACTGAGTCATAATTCGCCCAATTGCAGTTAACTAAAAAACCTAGTCATTTCAGTGGCTAGGTTTTTTTTGCTAGATTTTGTCAGAATAGGTTGATTACTCTAGTTTCAACACGCTAAAAGATGGCTATCATCCATTTATTGCATATAAATTAAACGCATTGGATACGAAAAATAATAGGACGCCCATGACCCAGACGAACCAACCCGATCTTATTGGCATTGCAGATGTCGCAGCCAAAATCCCTGCCTTCATCAGTAAGGTCCCTAATCTGCTGAACGGACTGCGACAGGCTTATTTACGTACTCCCAATACGCCCGCAGGCCTGGGTTTAGCTTTTGAAAAAGCAACACAGCGTAATTCTGAAGGTATTGCATTACGTTTTGAGGATCAGTCCTATACCTATGCCCACCTAAATGGCTGGGCGAACCAGATCGCACATTTCTACCTCTCTCTCGGTGCACAGAAAGGTGATGTGGTGGCCGTGATGGTCGAGAACCGTCCGGAGTTCATTGCCAGTGTGATTGGCCTGGCCAAGCTGGGCATCACGATTGCACTCGTGAATACTTCTCAGGTCGGCAAAGTCCTGACACATAGTATTAATCTGGTGAAACCGATTGCGGTCATTGTCGGTGAAGAGTGTCGTGCTGCTATTGATGAAATCCGTCATGATCTCAATATTGCCGCTGACCGTTTTCACTGGTTTGCCGATCAGAACACACAAGAAAATGCCGGACAGGCACCTGAAGGTTTTATTAACCTGGCAGAGCAGATTGACCAGTTCCCGAAATTTAATACACCGACTACGCATTCGGTACAGGGCAAAGACGGCCTGTTCTATATCTATACTTCAGGCACCACTGGCTTACCTAAAGCGGTGGTCTTTACCAATAGCCGCTGGACACTCGCCTATGGCACCTATGGCCATGTCCTGAACCTGAATAAAGATGATGTGATGTACTGCACCCTGCCGCTTTATCATGCCACAGGCATTGTGGTGTGCTGGTGTGGGGTGATTGCCGGAAGCAGTACTTTTGCCATCCGCCGCAAGTTTTCCACCTCTTCTTTCTGGAAAGATGTCAAAAAATTTGATGCTTCTGCGATTGGTTATGTGGGTGAACTTTGCCGCTACCTGATGGATGCGCCACCGTCTGAACTGGAAAAAGGCCATCGCGTTACCAAGATGATTGGTAATGGCATGCGCCCGAATATCTGGGATAAATTCAAATCCCGTTTTGGCATCAAGGAAGTACTGGAACTGTATGCCTCAAGTGAAGGTAATGTCGGTTTCAGCAATGTCTTTAACTTTGACAATACTGTCGGTTTCTCACCAACGCCTTATGCTATTATCGAATTTGATAAAGATAAAAATGAGCCTGTGCGTGATGCCAAAGGTCGCTGCAAACGGGTAAAAAAAGGTGAAACCGGTTTATTGATTGGTAAAATTACCCGTCGTTCCCCTTTCGATGGCTATACCGATCCGGAAAAGAACAAGGCGGTCATCATGCATGACGTGTTCAGCAAAGGTGATTCCTACTTCAATACCGGCGATCTGGTACGTAATATCGGTTTCCGTCATGCCCAGTTTGTCGACCGTCTCGGTGATACCTTCCGCTGGAAAGGTGAAAATGTTTCAACGACTGAAGTCGAAAACATGCTGACTGAGTATGACAGAATTATCGAAGCTGTGGTTTATGGCGTAGAAATTCCGAATACCAATGGCCGTGCCGGTATGGCTGCGATTACCCTGCAATCGGGAAGCACCCTGGATGAGCAAGACCTGAAAAATATGGTCAGCACCTTTAAACGCTGTCTGCCTGCATATGCAGTTCCAGTTTTTCTGCGCATTCAAGAACAGGTAGAAACGACCGGTACCTTCAAGTATCAGAAAAACAAACTGAAAGAACAGGCTTTTGACCCAAACAAAACCGATGAACGCTTGCTGGTTTTATTGCCAGGCAGCGATGCGTATTGTGAGCTGACTCAAGAAATTTTTGAGAACATTCAAGCCTATCAATATCGTTTCTAAGTGCTGAAGTTGCCTATTTTTTGTTTAGATAAAGCAGAATTGTTGTATTTATAATCAAACATAGGCAACTTTGTTATTTTTTACTTGCGCTGCAATGAGATCTTGCTACAATACGCTCCATCAAACAAAGTGGTGCTTTCAGAACTCTTTAGTTTCTTTTGCACTGCACAATTAAGCCTTGCTTAATTGTTGGTTCAGGGCCGTTAGCTCAGTTGGTAGAGCAGTGGACTTTTAATCCATTGGTCCCGCGTTCGAGTCGCGGACGGCCCACCATTAAATTTGATATCCCCTGATGGGCCGTTAGCTCAGTTGGTAGAGCAGTGGACTTTTAATCCATTGGTCCCGCGTTCGAGTCGCGGACGGCCCACCATCATTTCTAAAATCTCTTTTTAGAAAATTCAATCAAAGCTACTTTGATTACCCGAATGGGCCGTTAGCTCAGTTGGTAGAGCAGTGGACTTTTAATCCATTGGTCCCGCGTTCGAGTCGCGGACGGCCCACCATTCTCCCCCTCTATATTCATCTTCTTCTTTTAATATTCTTATAATACTTCCTATATATTCAGTTCATTCTTTTTATTTAAGCGCAGTTCATCCCGACAATTTTAGAATCGCCATTTTCATTTATGCTGTTTTTAAATTTTTTAGAAACTTTATCGCTTTTATTCAGTGATTTTAAATTCAGAATCTTTGACCAGCTCATACGCTTTAGAAGGTGCAGGATAACCCTGATCAAATAACTGCTGGTTTGCCCGTTCTTTTTCGTCATAAATTTTTTCCAGATTCATGACCAGATGCGTTGGGCTTTTAATCATATAGTAGAACTTTGCTCCTTCTTTACGGTCCACGATCAGTTCAGTTTGTTCAGGATTAATTGTCCAGCGGTCCTTACGATAAGTCACATTGCTTTCGGTCTGAACCTGTCTGGAATTATTCACAAAGACTTTGCCATAATGCACGATACTGCGATGCACTGTACCATCTGGCAATAAAGTCAAAATAAACACCGATTTCCCTTCCGTACAAGGCGCAAACCGCCCGTCACAATCAATCTGGGTAAGATAACGCCCGACATAGCTTTTGGCATAATCCGGTACAGGTTTAGGATCGACATTTGGTTCTACAGGCAATGCATTATAGGTTGCAGTCTGGGTGAGCGATTTAGCATTACGGGTGTCATAACTTTCATTGGCGGCGGAGATGACTACGCCATCTTGTGCCAAAGTTTTCGTAGTATCAGGTAAGGGTTTGCTTTGATGGTCATCACAGGCAATCAGTCCTGCAACACTTCCCAGCACAAATCCAAGCCGGCATAAACCACTTAAATGATGCGATACATTCGATTTCATTTTAAAAATATACCTGAAGGGGTGCACATCTATATAGGCAGACGACTCACTGAAAACTTATAAATTTTAATAATGAATTCAATGGAATTTTTATGATCTTAGTGATTTTTTAAGGATTATTTAATCTCCCGTAACATTACTTAACGAATTTATTTTCAATAGATACTTTAAATATTCAGATAAAACTCCATTCTTATAAATATGAGTCATTTTTTAGACTCAACCTTATTTTTTTCTATCAGGAGACTTGGATGGCCAATGTTGGTTTATATCGCTCTAACCGCTCAAACATGATTGCAGGTGTAATGGGTGGTATTGCTGAACGTTTTGGTTGGAACGCAAATTTATTACGCCTGATCTTTGTGATTATTTCAGTCATGAGTGCCGCCTTCCCGGGTATTCTGGTTTATCTGGTGCTATGGCTAGTGATGCCAAAAAAAAATTCTATGCCTGATTATGCCGCGAGTAGAACTGATTATGAACGTCCTGTACGCACCGTGAATCAGGATAAAGACTACCGATAAAATCGTTTCCTCTTTCACCTAAATATTCATATGGTGAAATTTTTATGCCACGGTCCTTCCCCCAAAAGATCGTGGTTTTTTTTGCCTGATTTTTAGGTTTTGGTCTTATTACCATTTTATGCTTTACCCTACTCGCCTATTCAGGATAAGTTGATACTTTCTACTTGAAATGGATTTCAGATGACGCAGGCAGAATGGATTGTGCTTTGGCTGTGTGCGATCGCGGCATTACTGCATGGGGTCAGTGGTTTTGGCTTTCCTATGCTGAGTACGGCTGCCTTATCCAGTGAATATGCCTTAAGTACAGCAGTCACCTTAGTGATCCTCCCCTGCCTGTTATTGAATCTTTGGATGCTCAATAGTGATCCAAAACATAGCCTATTGCAGAGCATTCGCTATTATGCCTCACGCTATTGGCCACTCATGTTAAGCAGCTTGGTCGGTAGTGTGCTGGGGGTCAAATTACTCATCTGGATCAATGAAGGCTATCTTAAATTATTGCTGGGTCTGGTGATTATCTTTTATGTGCTGGATCAGTTACGCTCTACTCCGCTTCGGGTCAGTAGCAGCCAGCTCAGTATGCTGGGATTCGGTTTACTGGCCGGCATGATTGGAGGTGCAACCAATGCCATGGCACCCTTTCTGATGATGTATCTGCTTAGCTGCCAGCTCTCCAAAACTGATATTGTGATTATCAGTAATCTTAACTTTATTGCCAGCAAACTGGTGCAGTTGACCTTACTTTTCCCGATTCTCATTTCTTTGCAAACTCATCAACGGCATATCCTGCTCGGCATCACATTATTTGCACTCATCGGCGTCTGGCTGGGTGGAAAAATACGGCATCGACTTTCCCAGCAACATTTCAAATATCTGGTGCTGTTTTTTCTATTTGGACTGGGGATTTACGCACTTTGGCAAAGTGTGGGATTATTACAACAATCTACTATACTGTTTAAATAATATCTTTTTTAATCAAAACACATATTCACTTTTATAAGAATTTCAAAAACGCTTTTAAATAAAAAAGTTGAGCAAGGAGGTTGTATGAACGACCCTTTACGCACCCCGACTAATGCCATGCCAAAAGGAATTCGCAAGGGCTGGATTTTAATTGTGATCGCTGCCGTGATCTCTTATGGCTTGTATCATATTTTACCCTATGACGAAAATGCCAATAAGGGATTGGCCCTACTGACCTTTATCGCCATTCTATGGCTGACCGAAGCCCTGCATATTACGATTACAGCCCTACTCATACCGGTACTGGCGGTTGTATTGAGTATGCCGATGGCAGATGGTGATGAACTGGTACCGATTAGCATGCAGGCAGCACTCGCTACCTTTGCCGATCCCGTGATTTTCCTGTTTTTTGGTGGTTTTGCTTTGGCTACGGCGCTGCATATCCAGAAACTGGACAAGAAGATTGCCACATGGATTATCTCGCTCTCCGGTGGACATCTCGGTGCTTCGGTACTGGCTATCTTTTTAGTAACTGCTGCCCTGTCGATGTGGATTTCCAATACCGCCACCGCAGCTATGATGTTGCCTCTGGCGCTGGGTTTACTTGCGCATCTGGATGCCGAAAAAGAACGTAAAACCTTTGTATTTATTCTGCTCGGGATTGCCTATTCAGCCAGTATTGGTGGCTTGGGCACCATCGTCGGTTCTCCACCGAATGCGATTGCAGCCAAAGCCCTCGGTTATGACTTCGCTGACTGGATGAAAGTCGGCCTACCAATGATGTTCATCATCCTGCCAGCAATGTTGATCAGTCTGTATCTGGTGCTGCGTCCAAAGCTGAATCATAAGGTGAATTTTGTCACCGAAAATATTCCCTGGACCACCACCCGTATTGCGACGATGGTGTTGTTTCTCTGTACGGCGATGGCCTGGATTTTCAGTAAAAAATTGACTGAAAATTTTGGTATTTCACAGCCCGATACCTGGATCGCGATTCTGGCAGCCTGTCTGGTGGTGATTTTAGGTACTGCTACATGGAAACAGGTTGCTGAAAATACCGATTGGGGCGTGCTCTATCTGTTTGGTGGCGGCTTGACCTTAAGTGCTGTCTTGAAGGATTCAGGCAGTTCTCTGGTTTTAGGTCAAACACTGGCAAATGCTTTCGGTGACTCCTCGCCTCTCGTAATTATCTTCGTTGTGGCAACCTTCATCATCTTCCTGACTGAATTTACCAGTAATACTGCCTCAGCTGCCTTACTGGTTCCGGTCTTTGCCGCCATTGCCGACCAGATGGGTATGCCTAAAGAGATTCTGGTGATTGTGATCGGGATTGGGGCTTCTTGTGCCTTCATGCTACCTGTGGCGACACCACCGAATGCGATTGTGTTTGGTACTGGCCATATTCAACAAAGTGAAATGATGAAAGTCGGCTTTGTCCTGAATATCATGTGTATTTTCTTGGTTTCCCTGTTTATTTACTGGTTCTTTATCTAAGTTGAGATAAATCCAGATTCCAAATAAAAAAGCACCCAAGGGTGCTTTTTTCAGAACTATTCAAAACAGTTTTAAGCTCTCATTTTAAAATGGTTCAGTTCCTGATTCAGGGCGGCAATCATATCCGCGCGGCTGATAATTCCGACCAGACGCTGCTCACTCACTACCGGAATATAGTTAAAGGAACGCTCCACAAAATAGGGCACCAGATCCTGAATCGGCTGCAATGGCTGCACAGTGACCACTTTGCGGGTCATAATATGTTTGACTTGATGTTCCCAGCTGCTGCGCACATCTGCAGCACGTTTAAACCATTCTACCACCTGATACATGGCCAGCGTTCCCACCAGCTTGCCTTCCGCATTAACCACCGGCAGGCTCATCAGGTTCATTTCTTTAAATTTATCCAGTGCATGCTGAATATTATCATTAGCATGCAGGGTCACCACGTCTTTAGTCATAATGTCCTGACAGGTAAACTGGTTGACCGCACGGGCATTGGCTCGGTCCTGCGCTTCCAGAATAATCTTTTGCAGGTCATATTCACTAATGTCCAGCAGCTCGGTTTGCTGATCTAGTACTTCCTGAATATCTTGCGGCTGAATAGTGACTTTCTGGGTCGGGGTCGGATCTTTGGAACGGGTATTCAATTGCGCCTGCTGCGGATAACGCTTGCCAATCATTCGATTAAAGACGATCGCAATTACCATCAATAAGATCGAATTCAGCAGCACCGGATAGAAAACGAAAGCATAGCCGAGTTCATGCACCGCATTGCCGCCGAGTACCGCGGTAATAGCCACAGCACCACTCGGTGGATGCAGGGAATCGGTGGTCATCATCAGGATAATAGCCAAAGCTACCGCTAGACTAAAAGCTTCCGTCGGACTGGCAATAAACAAGGCACAGGTCACACCCACTACCGCAGCAATAGTATTACCTACCAGAATATTCCAGGGCTGTGCCAAGGGACTGGCCGGAACTGCAAACAGCAGCACAGATGAGGCCCCCATCGGCGCAATATACCAGGCTTCAAAATCACCCAGAATCCATAAACTCAGTAATGATGATACCGTGAGACCCAGTAGTGCCCCAATACCGCAGAGTAAACGGTCCTTGAGTGGAAGAACTTTAAAATTCGGTTTTAAGGTATTGAGCCAGTCGAGATTGGAATGGAACACGGCGCGCCTGATTTTAATGTTTACAGATTTTGCGCATTATAAAACTAGTCGCTTTAAAGATGTATTTATTTTATATCTTTTAATTACACTTAAATGGATGCTGTTTAAAAAGCTAAGTCACACACCAGAGAAAAACCATCCATCTAGTCCTATTTTACTATTCAATCTCTCATAGGATTTTCAATAAGATCATTCATGTCAGGTGATTTTAGTCTCAGCTTCGCTATGAGAACCAGATTTAATCAGAGGTTCGATTTTGAGCAGCTCGACCTGACCATAATAGGTTGAAAATGCTACATCTCCGGCATCTACCCCAGTACCAATGCGAATCAGCTCGTCGACCGGGGCTAAACGGGTCGGATCAAACTGCACCCACCCTCCTTCCAGATAGGCTTCAAAAATGGCATGAAAATCGGGTAAAAATTTTTCAATTTCCACATAACCGACCACCATGCGTGCCGGAATTCCTAAAGCACGACACAGCGCAATGCTCAAATGAGCAAAGTCACGGCATACACCTGCCCGGTGGACCAGCACATCTGTCGCAGTCGTAAACTGGTCAGAACAGCCAGAGACATAAGAAATATTGTTATAAATCCACTGTTCAATGGCTTTTACACGCGTATAGCCGGGCGTCATCCAGCCAAATGAGCGCTTCGCCATTTCTAATAATAAATCTGAATTGCAATAGCGGCTGGCCAGCAAATAAGGTAGTACCTCATCCGGCAGATCTGGGATTTTGACTTCATTCAGATTTTGCCTCAGATCAATCGGAATGCTCGGCTGACGGGTAACTGTCGCGCTATAGTTCAGTTCAAATGCCTCACAGGGTTCGAGTTGCAACCGGATATGACGGTTTTGATGCTGAGCATCCTGAAATTCATGCCACTTGACCGACATATTCATAGTGAGCTGTTCTCCGAGAATATTCTGATCGGGATGATGGGCGACCTGAACCATAAAAATAAATTCGGTAGGTTGCACAATCTTGTATTTTAAATGGCACTGAATTTGGTAAGTGGTCATGAAGTTCCTTATTATTAGGCATTATTATATTGTGTGAAGATTAAACTAATTCTAAGACCGCAATCGTATGAGATCAGTTTAACTTTATCGCGCTTCAGTGAACAGGATGCTATACATCTGATTTATTCCTGATTTTTGGATCTCATCCCATTGCTATTCCAGCATAAAATTTCAGCAAAGCCGCGCAAAATCTGGCATGAATGAAGACCATTTTAATTTTTTCCAAAATATTTTCAGCGTATTAACCCTTTGCCACTCCCCTGTAAAATCCTTATAATCAAGCACAATTTTTCTCTAATTTTAAGTGGATGACCATGAGTCGCGCCATATCGCATATTGATACCTTCCAAGGCTTAATTCTTGCCTTACAAAACTACTGGGCGGAGCAAGGCTGCGTCGTGTTACAGCCTTACGACATGGAAATGGGTGCAGGGACATTCCACACTGCAACTTTCCTTCGTGCGTTAGGTCCCGAAACCTGGAATGCTGCTTATGTTCAACCATCACGTCGTCCGAAAGATGGTCGTTATGGTGAGAACCCGAACCGTCTGCAACATTATTACCAGTTCCAGGTTGTGCTTAAGCCAAACCCGGACAACATCCAGCAGCTTTACCTAGATTCTTTAAAGGCAATCGGTATTGATCCTTTAGTTCACGACATCCGTTTCGTGGAAGATAACTGGGAATCTCCAACACTGGGCGCATGGGGTCTAGGCTGGGAAGTTTGGCTGAACGGCATGGAAGTGACTCAGTTCACTTACTTCCAGCAAGTCGGTGGTGTTGAATGCTACCCAGTAACCGGTGAAATCACTTATGGTCTGGAACGTCTGGCGATGTATCTGCAAGGTGTAGACTCAGTTTACGATCTGGTTTGGACCAAAGGTCAGTTCGGTACTGTGACGTATGGCGATGTGTTCCATCAAAATGAAGTAGAACAATCGACTTATAACTTCGAATATGCACCAGTAGAAAAAATGTTCGAACTGTTCGATTTCTACGAAGCTGAGGCGACCCGTTTAATCGAAGCTGAACTGCCATTACCTGCTTATGAACAAGTGATTAAAGCATCACACAGCTTTAACCTGTTAGATGCGCGTGGCGCGATCTCTGTGACTGAACGTCAGCGTTATATTCTGCGTGTGCGTACTTTGGCACGTTCAATTGCGACCAGTTATGTAGCAGCACGTGCGAAACTTGGTTTCCCAATGGCAGAACCTCACCTACGTGACGAAGTCCTGGCTCAGCTTAAAGCTCAAGTAGAAGCAGAAGCGACTCAAGCAGAAAAATCAGCGGAGAACAAATAATGTCTAAACATACAGTTTTATTTGAACTTGGCTGTGAAGAACTTCCTCCAAAAAGCCTGAAAAAATTACGTGATGCTTTAAAAGCTGAAACTGAAAAAGGCTTAAAAGATGCGGGTCTGGCTTTCGATGCGATCGAAGCTTATGCAGCGCCACGTCGTCTGGCACTTAAAATCGTAAATGTTGATGCTGCTCAAGCGGATACGCAAAAACGTTTTGACGGTCCTGCTGTGCAAGCGGCTTATGATGCTGAAGGCAAACCAACCAAAGCACTTGAAGGCTTTATGCGCGGTCAAGGCATTACGGTTGATCAGGTTTCTACTTTCCAGGCCGGTAAAGTTGAAAAAGTCTGCTACCTGAAAGATGTGAAAGGCCAAAGTCTGGACGTTTTACTGCCACAAATCCTGCAACATGCTCTGGATCAATTGCCAATCGCAAAACGTATGCGTTCTGCAGCTAGCCGTACTGAATTCGTTCGTCCGGTGAAATGGGTGGTGTTGTTAAAAGACAGCAATGTGATTGATGCAACCATTCAGGATCACAAAGCAGGCAACGTGACTTATGGTCATCGTTTCCATGCGCCTGAAGCGATTATTCTGGCCAATGCAGATGCTTATCTGGATGCCCTGCGCGCTGCGAAAGTGATTGCGTCTTTTGAAGAGCGTCAAGCAATCATCGATCAGCAAGTCAAAGCACTGGCTGATGAAGTGAATGCGATTGCCATTGTTCCTGCTGATCTTCGCGACGAGGTCACTGCTCTGGTTGAATGGCCGGTTGCATTACGTGCTAGCTTTGAAGAACGCTTCCTTACTGTTCCTCAAGAAGCATTGATCACGACTATGCAGGACAACCAGAAGTACTTCTGCTTGGTGAATGCTGAAAACAAATTACAGCCTTACTTCATTACCGTTTCAAATATTGAGTCTAAAGATCCAACTCAAATTATTGAAGGTAACGAGAAAGTAGTTCGCCCGCGTCTGTCTGATGCTGAGTTCTTCTTCCTGCAAGACCAGAAACAACCGCTTGCGTCTCGTAAAGAGAAACTGGCAAACATGGTATTCCAGGCACAACTGGGTACTTTGTGGAACAAGTCTGAACGTATTGCCAAACTGGCTGTCGCACTTGCTCCGATTACAGGTGCAAAAGCTGAAGATGCTGAAAAAGCGGCTCTTCTCGCTAAATGTGACTTAACTTCTGAGCTAGTGGGTGAATTCCCAGAACTTCAAGGCATCGCGGGTACTTACTACGCGCGTCTTGAAGGTGAAAATGATGAAGTGGCTGAATCTTTAGGTGAGCAGTATTTACCTAAATTTGCTGGTGACGTTCTACCGAAAACCAAAACTGGTACAACGATTGCGCTTGCGGATCGTTTAGATACCCTGACTGGTATTTTCGGTATCGGTCAGGCACCTACAGGTTCTAAAGACCCGTTTGCACTGCGTCGTTCTGCAATTGGTATCCTGCGTCTGGTGACTGAAAATGAGCTTGATGTATCCATCGAAGACCTGATTAAGCTGGCTCTAGCTGCTTATGGTGATGTCTTGAAAGACCACGACAAGACTTTGGCAGATGCAGTTGCATTCCTGGAAGGCCGTTACCGTGCGAAATACGAAGACCAAGGCGTTGATGTTGACGTGATCCAAGCTGTTCAAGCATTGTCACCAAAATCACCTCTTGATTTTGACAAGCGTGTAAATGCCGTTAATCACTTCCGTGCCTTGCCTGAAGCGGCTGCTCTTGCTGCTGCGAACAAGCGTGTTGCCAACATTCTTGCCAAAGAAGCTGCACCTGAAGGGGCTGTGGTTGAAGCAAATCTGGTGGAAGATGCTGAAAAAGCATTATTCGCTGAACTTGCGAAAATCGCACCAGTGGTTGAGCCGCTATTTGCTTCTAAAGATTATACTGCTGCATTGTCTGCATTGGCTGCCCTACGTGCGCCAGTAGATGCGTTCTTTGATGGTGTCATGGTGATGGCTGATGATGCTGAACTAAAAGCAAACCGTTTACGTCTGCTTGCTCAACTACGTGATCTGTTCACTAAAGTTGCGGATATTTCAGTGCTTCAACACTAAAACCTAATTGGTTGTAAAATACACGAAACCCCGCTATAAATTAGTGGGGTTTTTTTATTAATATTGCTATGAAAACACTAGAAATCTTTTTATTCAATCTATTCATGGTGGGGGAGGATTTTTCAAATATTTCTGAAACAAGACGCTCTAGAAATATAACAATTATTAAGTGTGAAGGATATATTTTTGAATTCAAACAAATTGATATTCACTTTAACCAATATAAATTTCTAAACCAGCAAAAAATCACAACAGTAGTAAAAATACTGAATGTTCAATCCACGGAAATTGAATCTATATTACAAATTATTGATGATCTTTGTTGGTTACTTTCATTTTGTCAGCAATCATATGTTTGCAGAGCTGGTTATAAATACGATAGCGGAGAACATTGGTATAGCAATTTAGGCACTATAAATAATAAAAACAATATCATAGAAAATAGAGGTCAAGACATTAGATACTTCATTGAACAAGTTTATCCAACATTTAAAAAACTAAAATCGAAAAGGCAATTAACAGTAATCTTTGGCTATATTTGTGAGGCATATCGCCCATCATTAGCTTATGAGATTTCTCTAATTTCTCACTACGTTGCTATAGAAAATTTGAAGCAGACATTTGCCTTAGATAAAGGATATAAATACTCTAGAGGATATTTTTCACATAAAGATTATCCTGCTTTAGATGTTGCACCTAAAGACTTAGAAAATTATTTCCCGCCTACCAGAAAAACGAAACAATATATACATAAAAAATTCGGGCAAGTTGGTTCAGCAGAAATGACTAGGCGCATGTTTGAAGACATTGGAATATCTAGAGACAACCCTATGGTTAAGTTTTCCCTTAAAAATCGAAACGATCTGATACATGAGGGCTTAGTATTTCCATTTGGACATGAGAATTACTTTGAAAAAGCTGAAAATGATTTCCATAATGTAAGTAATCTATTAAGAAAATATATTTTAACCTTACTAAATTACAAAGGTGAATATTACTTAAGTGAAGATCGAATCGGTCCTTCAGGCTTGATTACTTAGGGTCAAAGGTCAAATTAGCTGATCTTTACATCTCCCATAAGATCACAATAAAACTATGAAAAATAGAAAATCCCTTTCAATAGCTCAATATTTGATGATTGGTATTCTCCCCCCAATCATCACTGAAATTTTAGTATTTGCAGGGATTCAACGTACTTTTTGGCTACATTTTTTTTAGCTTCATTATGATCACCGTTTTGGTGATCCTATATAACTATGCACGAAAAAAAACAGACCATACACCTTAGCCCTTAAGCTCAAAAACTATAGGCATATCCCTATATATTTCATATACTCACCTTAACAACACTCAACAAGAAAGAAGCGCATGAAATTTCAAACACTCATTATGACGACTCTTGCGGGTATCGCACTTACAGCATGTACATCTCAACCCACCATTCCACAACTGGAACTGGGTGTATTACAGGAAGTAAAAAATCTCGAAGTTATTCCAGAAACAACCAACAATAAGGCGAAACTGACCAAATTCCTCGACAAATGCGTGATTGAATTTACTGGCGACATCGGTAATAACCGTTCAGTTGAACAATGGTCATTTAAAGGCATGACCCTAATTGATGCCGGCTCAGCGACTTTCCAGCGCGACGGAACCAGCACAGCACAAAAATTTGACCTACATGATGCGGCGGTACAAAAGAACTTTGTAACCCTGCGCAATCATTTTGCCAAAGATGCCCTGACTCAATGTGATTAAATAGATCGCCCTGTTTTTATCATGAAAATAGGGCTATTTATTTGAATGAACAGAAATTTAATTTTTCTTCTGATTTAAACTGCCTTTTCTTCCTTTTAAAAATTATAAGATCCTCGCATCAAACTACGCTGAACCTATACTCTCTCCATAGCTTATTCATTGTTTTTGGCTGATTATCCGTTACACTGAAAACCAAACTCAGACCGCTCTTTGACGAATTCGAGGTCGATCCATAATGAATATCAAAACCCCAATTATTTTAACGACAGCTTTAATGTTCTGCGCACCTGTATTTGCACAGACAGAAACCACTCAGACCACTAAACCGATTGCGCCTTATGGTGAGAATCCGAACCTGCTGCATGTATTTGCCTATAAAGCACAGGAAGGTGTTATCAATACCGCTGAAAAAGTAGGTGAAGTCACTGAAAAAGGCATTGCCAAAATCAAACCGGGTGTAGACCGTGCTTGGGGCAATACCAAGTCTGCGGCATCAGATACCATCCAGAAAGTAGATCAGGGTGCGACTCAGGCAGCACAGCAAACGGGTCAGAAAATTCAGCAGACCCGAGAAGTCTGGCGCGGCAATTCACAACAGGCGCCGATCGTGCAACAGCCTTTGAGTCAGCCATCTACCGCTACTCAAAATTCATCGATATCACAACCCCAGTCAGGTTCCGGTACAGCGACCAGTTATGCAGTAGATGATCTCTAAATCATCGCATTGAAAAAAGCCCATTACGGGCTTTTTCTTTTAAGCATTGAAGATAGTTGAGTCTTTCTTTAGACTGAACTCAAATAAAATCATGAGAAGATAATAAAAATGAAAAAAAATCTCCTCAGCTTTATCGCCGGCATTCTGTGTGGCGTAGCTATTCTATACATCACTTTACTGGTTTCAGGTGAAACCGTGACCTCAATTGCTGCGATTGATGACGAATTATCCTCCATCCCGAGCCTGTCTAGTGCCGCCTCTTATAACCAC
Organism: Acinetobacter sp. YH16031; assembly: GCF_013417335.1. NCBI lineage: Bacteria > Pseudomonadati > Pseudomonadota > Gammaproteobacteria > Moraxellales > Moraxellaceae > Acinetobacter > Acinetobacter sp. YH16031. The sequence continues at coordinate 105,262 of NZ_VPED01000006.1, read as the reverse complement.
AAAACTGAAGGTGAAAAAATCCAGCATATTCAAAACCTCGATGAAGCTGAATTTAGGCCCGCCTCTGGCAATAATGCCGATCTGTATCGGATCAAGGATATGTGTAAATTAAGAATCGGGACTCAGAGAGATGACATTTATAGCTATCGGACTGCTTATTTCTCGCAGAATCATCTGATTTATATGTTTGAAACCCATTATCGAACATCTTATGACAAGCGTCCCGATGAACGGGTACCCGAATTTAAGCGCGTCTATCAGGAAATTATATTTAACCCCCGGTCTGCACTGGTTCAGAATGAATTTTTAAAACTATTAGATAAATATATTACGCCAGAAAACCGAAAAAAATGCTGATCGAATTCGATCAGCATTTAGTTTTTATTTAATAATTTTTAATTTACCTGACGGATGGGCTGACCCTGCTTAAAGGCTTCTACATTTTCCACCATCTGATCCACAATACGTTGACGGGCATCGACACTACCCCAGGCATTGTGCGGTGTAACAATCAGGTTAGGAATTGAGGCATCGAGCAATACATTTCCCTCTTTCGGAGGCTCCACGGTAAGCACATCCGTCGCAGCACCGGCAATTTTGCCTTCGCGTAAGGCCTGAGCCAACGCCTGTTCATCAATGATTCCGCCACGCGCACAGTTAATTAAAAATGCACTTGGTTTCATCGCGTCCAATTCGGCATGACTGATTAAATGACGGGTATCTTCCGTTAAAGGGCAATGCAGGCTTAAAAAATCCACTTGTGGCAATAAATCGGCAAATGGAATACGTGAGTCATCTGCTGGACGGTTAGGCAAAGCAGCAATCAGTACCTTCATGCCAAAGGCTTCAGCCAGTCTGGCAACAGCATGGCCCAGCTCGCCATAACCAACAATACCTAAAGTCTTGCCTGCCAGCTCCACAATAGGTGTACCCAATAGACAGAACTGACTGGCCTTTTGCCACTCGCCCTGCTGTACTGCACGCTGATAGGTTAAAAATGAAGTGGCCAGATTGAGCATCAGCATAAGGGTATGCTGAGCGACGGCAGAGGTGCCATAAGCCTGACAGTTACACACCACAATGCCACATGCCTTGGCCGCAGCCAGATCGACATTATTGGTGCCCGTAGCAGAAATCAGGATCAGTTTCAGTTGAGAGCATTGCTGGATGGTTGCCGCGTCAATCATGACTTTGTTGGTGATGATGACATCGACATCGGCCACACGGGACTGAATCTCAGCAGCCGATGTGGCCGGGTATAAGACCAGTTGATCAAATACTGCATGAAGTGCCTGAAAGTCCAAATCCTGTTGGTCTAAAGAAGCATAATCTAAATAAGCGGCTTTCATGGCGCTACCCTCAACCTTGTTTGACAATTTATTTTGATTGTCATTTAAAACAAGTCCTGCAGGGTTTTCAAGCAACTTACTGTCAGAAGTGGTTAATCTACAGACTTATCAATATGGTTACGCAGAGAACGACGCACCTTATAAATCACATATACACTGAGAAAGATCAGAAAAATAAGAGAAGAACTGAGCAAAATCACTGCAGGATGCACACTTTCCGCGTGTGCAAAATTAGGCAGCATCAGTCCAAGAATAAAACAAATACTTGAAACTTGTATGGATTGCATATATTTACTCCCTTGTCATATAAACAACCGGGAGCGGTGTGACTATTTTTCATACCGCCTAAGACCATATTAGGCCTTAGCTAATATAAGTCAAGTATTTGTTTTTTAGATAAATTTTTCGTTAGTTCATTTCACTTCGTGTCACAAACTGTGTATTTTTGTCACTTGCGTCAACGAAACCGGAAGCGCCGTATTCATCTGTATGCAAATTCAGATGCTTATAGCTGAACATATAAAAATCAGCATAGCGTTTCATGATAATCGGATGCATGCCTACATTTAATTCGTCCTGTTCCTTGACCAGTTTCATGATATGCCGGTCATTCATCACCACCAGATAGCGCTCATCATTCAGGTTGATGGTCAGCAAGCCATTACCCTTGGCATAGATTGGAATCAGGAATTTATGGTTCAGTGCAATGGCATCACCGGTATAGCTTTCGATCTTGTTGCTGATGACGTTAAAGACCAGTGCATGCCCATAAGCATCCAGCAATAACTGGCGCTTTTCCTGCGGCAGATTGACGTGAATCCCAAGCTTGAGCAGATCCTGCTGATCGACCTGTTTATTACTCAGCAATTCACGCAAAATCACCTGTTTTTGCGCTGCATCAAAAAACTGGGTATCCAGTAATAGGTCATTATTTTTCAGGATACGTCCTAAAGCAAAACGATGCCTCGGCAGGATATTCTCAATCACCTTGCGATAATAGAACTTGCTGTTTTTCTTGACCCGACGCATTTTCTGGTAGAAATAACTTTCATCATAGTCATGCAATAAAAAGTCATACAGCAGTTCGGAACTGGCCAGAACGGCGATGGCATCATGGCCGGTAAATGGCAGATGCAGTACATGATGCTGTGGAAGTACGGCTTCCAGTTTCAGGTAATGTGCCCGGTCTTCGGTACAATATGGGTCATAAACCAGAATATATTCCCGTTCCGGACTGACATCTTCTGCCTCAATCCGCATGCCTTCATTCAGCTCGGGCTGGTAAAACATATTATAGCGGGCATCTTCCACATCTTCCGGATCAATCGAATATTGCGGCACCATCGCGACCACTCGCTGAACATTCAGCAGATTAGAATATTTAATCGCAGCATAGCCACCCATGGAGCCACCATAGGCAATGCGCTGCTGAAACGGCGCAATCAGCTCGGCAATGGCTTGCAACATGTTCCACATGGAACTTTTGGGAAACCAGGATTTATGTTTGGGCATGATTCCTAAAACATTAAATTCAAATTTCGCTAATGATTTTTCGGCATTGATGCTCAAGCCCTTGGCACGGGTAATCAAATCTCCAAATGAAAAAATCAATTCTGAAGATGACCCCGGCATAAAAATTGCGCGTATATGCTCATCTTCAAAAACAATCTGCTTATCCATAACTTTCCCGTGCTGGTGAATCTAACTTTTCGGCAACAATTCACTCAATGAATAGGGCCGAAAAAGTGAATATGCTATTTTATATCGATGAAAAAGATTAAAAAGCGCAAAATATGACACAATCACTGCATCCTGCAGCTCAACAGGGGTTTAGTGCAGCGGCCGAGCTTTATCAGCAGGTACGTCCTGACTATCCAGCAGATCTTAGCCCATGGCTTGCTGAGACACTGTCATTACCTGTAGATGCAGATCTTGTCGATTTGGGAACAGGAACAGGTAAATTTATTCCCTATTTGCTTCCACTCAGCAGCCACATCACCGCCATTGATCCTGTCCCTGAGATGCTGGCCCAGTTAAAACTGGCACATCCGGATATTCATACCCTTGAAGGGATGAGCCACCAGCTTCCCCTGACCGATCATAGCGTGAATGCAGTGTTTTGTGCACAGTCATTTCACTGGTTTGCCAATCTGGAAACCTTAAAGGAGCTGGATCGGGTACTGAAACCTCAAGGCTTTCTGGTACTGGTCTGGAACCAGCGTGATATTACAGTCGACTGGGTCAAAGCCCTGGCAGATTGTATTGCGCCACTGGAAGGTGATACGCCACGCTATCATAGTGGTGCCTGGCGTAAAGTATTTAAAGAACAGAATCTCTTTCAGCCTTATGCTGAAACGCAAATGCGCCAGCTGCAGCATGGCCCTGTCGAGCAGGTGGTTTCCAAACGCTTATTGTCAACCAGCTTTATTGCCGCACTTCCAAAAGAACAGCAACAGCAGCTCAAGCAGCAATTCGAACAAATTATCAAAAACTATACGGACAAAGGTGCAGAAGATATGATTAATTTCCCTTATGTCACCTATGTTTATGTATTCAAAAAAAATAATTAGGAACAGGATTCAATCATGCACACGATTCAATTGATGTCACGAACTGCACTTTTCACTGCCGCCATGTTTTTGATGGCCTGTGACCAGAAAAGTTCACAATCTGTAGAACAGCAGGCAACAGAAGACTCTGCATCAGAGGAAATCATGCAGGAATTGAAAACTGGACCCGTAAAAAACTTCCCTAAAACGGAAGATGATCCCCATGATATTGCTGTCTTGAATGACTATGAAGAACGTTTTCAGGAAATGAGCGCGGATCTGGAAGCTGAGCTCAATGGCATGCGCAATGATGACAATCTGACTCCGGAATTTGTCCAGCAACGTCAACGCGATCATGTCCAGTCTTCGCTAAATATGCTCAAAGATCTGGAGCTTAAAACTGAACAGGGCCGTTATATTCAGGGTTTGATGTATCAATACTGGGAACATCAGGAAAAACTGGTGAATAGTCCGAAATCTCAGGCCTCTACCGTAAATGAAGCCAGTGAAAATGTAAAAGGTCTGGGCAAATATCTACATGCCCAAGAGCAACTGGAACGCTGGCGTTCGCAATATCCAGAGATGACCACCGCAAATAAAGCCCCAGCACAATAAATAATACATTTCAGGAAGCGGACGCTTCCTGAAATTTTATATGCAGTTCTAAGATTTAACTTTCACTTTCTGAAGAATGCATATTATTGAGCTTGAACTAAATATTGCTGCACCCCTTCTGCGGCTGCTCGTCCAGTGGCAAAACAGGCTGTCAGCAAGTAACCCCCTGTAGGCGCATCCCAGTCCAGCATCTCACCACATAAGAACACATGTGGATTGGATTTAAGCTGAAGCTGCTCTGACAGAACCTCGCGTTTAACACCACCTGCACAGCTAATCGCTTCCTGTATAGGACGGAAACCTGTTAAAGGAATTTTCAATTGCTTAATCTGCTGTGCTAATTCAGTAGCATTTTGCCAAAGTGGCTTTGGTAACAGTTCACGCACCAGAGCAGCTTTTGCACCATCCAGACCTGCTTTCCGCCAGATATTATTCAAAGACTGCTTTTTACTTGGCTGTAATTTTTTAGCCAGCTGCTCTAAGGTTTGATCCGGAAAAAGATCCAGATTCAGCTGCATTGGCTGACCCTGTTTCAGCTGTTGACGCAGTCCCCGGTCCTGTTTATAGATTAGACCACTTTCCAGACCATAGTGACTGATCACGATATCTCCCATGGTCTTGTCACCGCCATCAACCCAAGCCTCGACCCGTTTTAGGGGCTGACCGAAGATTGGCTGCATAAACTTAGACCATGGATATTCCACACCCGCATTACTGGCTTGGAAAGGTTCAATCTCACTGCAATCAAGCCATGCTTGCCATTTCCCATCACTGCCGAGTTTTGACCATGACACTGCACCACAAGCCAAAACAATCGCATCAAAGTTTTCTGTGAATGCGCAATCATTTTTTAAATCATGGATCTGTAGCTGATGATTTTTCAGATCTAGAATTTGATGACGATAATGAAATTGTACCCCTTGCTCAGTTAAACGTTTTAACCAGACACGCAATAGTGGAGCGGCTTTCATTTCTGTAGGAAAAACTCGACCTGAAGAACCAATATAAGGTTCAATGCCAAGATCTTTCATCCAGTTTTGAATCCATATCGCATCCCAGCGTTTGATCCAAGGTTCTAACCAGTCTACCTGATCATAACGCTGCACAAACTGCTCGACGGGTTCGGCATGAGAAATATTTAGGCCGGTTTTCCCAGCCATCAGGAATTTACGGGCAGCCGAAGGCTTCTGTTCAAACACATGAACTTCATAATCAGACTGGCTCAGAACTTCTGCAGCCATCAAGCCTGCCGGGCCAGCACCCACAATTGCAATGCGTTTCGTCATGGCTTATTCCGCCGAACTCGCATTCCGCCCTTGTAACGGCTGAAACTCATCAAAACGTGTTGTATAGCCTTCCGGTTTACTAATAATCAATTGCTGGCACAACTCACCACGCTCTAGATATTTAATTTCAAAATGAGTTCTTGCCGAGTCTTGGCCAATGACTTCTTTAACAAAAGGCAGCTTCCACAGGTTTTGAACCTGCTGTTCTGCCTCCTCAATATATTCAGGAATATTGCTGGCTAAAGTAATCGTGCCACCGGTTTTTAAACGCGATAATAAAAACTCAAAAAATGGCATATTCAACCAGCGCTGCGCCGGGTTATGCGGCTCAGGGTTCGGATATAAAATAAAAAACTGTTCGACTTGCGCTGGATAGAGAGCATGCACAATCCAAGGCAAGGCATCGGCATGAACTGTCTGTAAATTCGGTTGTCCTTCCAGCGCATGCTGTTTTTGCATGGCTAAAAATTTCTCTCGAGTCCGTTCGATCGCAATCAGCTTGCTGTCTGGATTGATCTGGGTAAAGAGCAATGCGTGTTTACCTTTGCCCGCACCGATTTCCACACAAACCGGTTCAGAACTGATACTTTGGAAATCACGAGGCGCATGCATACGCTGTGCTTGAAATTGACGAATCGACATAATCAGATCAAACTAATAAAAACTGTATAAGTCTAACAAGTGCAGTTATATTTGCCTAATCGAAGCTTTATTTTTCTAGGGAGTGCGCTGATGTCAACCACTTTAAAATGTCCACGCTGTGGCAAACTGACCACTTGGGAAAATAATGAATTTCGTCCTTTCTGCTCGGAACGCTGCAAAATGATTGATCTAGGCGCTTGGGCCAGTGAGGAATACAAACTGCCAACCCAAGATGCTCCAACAACTGAATCTTCTGAAGAAGACTGAACCTTTTAAAATATCCTATCACATTAAGCATATCCTAAATAATCACATGATTTTTATAAAAGGCTTATAGAAAACCAACACAAGTTAACAGCACATATGCCAGTTTAATACTATGTTCTTACGCAGAAATATCACATTATTTTAGAGCAAGAACATGGGCTACATTATTCTAAAGATCATTTTAATTGGGGTAGGAATACTTGCGATATTGTCATTAGGGATAGGCATTTTCCAACAGGATGGCTTATTTATTGTTGTTGGAATTCTCCTTGCCATTATGACTTGGCTGATCTACGCACAAACCCGTCAGTCTTTAAATAATCCTTTTAGCAAATAAAAAGACCAGCTAGGCTGATCTTTTCACCTACTTTAACCTGCTTTTCCCGCAACGAAAGGATTATGCTGTTTTTCAAAACCAATATTGCTGATCGGACCATGTCCTGAAATAAACCGGGTTTCATCCGGCAGGCTAAAACATTCGCGCTGGATTGAATCGAGTAGCTGTTGGTGATCGCCACGCGGAAAATCTGTCCGCCCAATTGAACCTTTAAACAGCACATCCCCTGTCCATAACAAAGCATGGTTCCTGTTATAGAACATTATATGACCTGGAGTATGGCCCGGGGCAAAACGTACTTCAAACTCTTCATCACCCAGTTTGAGAACTTCTCCACCTTCCAGCCATTGCGTGACTTCTACTTTTTCCGGAATCGGAAAACCGTAACGGGCAGACACTTCCTGAATCATATCTAACCAGAATGCATCGTCCTTATGCGGACCAATCACCGGCACATCCCAAACTTTTTTTAAAGCACCAACTGCTCCAGCATGATCGAGATGACCATGAGTCAGCCATAAAGCCTTGACCGTTAAGCCCAGTGCTTCTACTTCCGCTTTTAATTTTTCAGGTTCGCCCCCTGCATCAATCAAAACGGCCTCTTTACTGTCACTATCCCAAAGAATCGAGCAGTTTTGCTGAAATGCAGTCACAGGAACAATTTTGACTTGTAACATAGGATAAGAAACCTCAAAAGATTAATGGGCAAGCGTCTGGTTCAATGCTTCAAGATTAGCCTGTAACAGTGTATTGAGCAATTGCACATGATCCTCACGATTGTTCAAAGCCGGAATATAACTGTAACTTTTCCCGCCATTGGCCTTGAAGGTCTCTCCATTTTCCATGGCCAGCTCTTCCAGTGTTTCCAAACAGTCGGCCGAGAAAGCCGGACTCATCACCTGAATTGATTTCACGCCCTGTTTGCCCCACTCTTCAATTAAGGCATCCGTATAAGGCTTAACCCACTCCTGTTTACCAAACCGGGACTGGAAACTAATTGCATATTGATCTTCAGATAGACCTAAAGCTTCTGCAACCAGTTTGCCTGTGATCCGGCAACGATCCGCATAAGGATCACCTTTATCGGCATAGGGCTGCGGGATACCATGAAATGACATCAATAGTTTTTCCGGCTGCCCATGAATCGCCTGATAATCCCGAACACTTTGTGCCAGTGACTGAATAAATAAGGGATGCTGATAATAATCGCGGATAATCGACAGACCAGGTAAATTGCGCTGTTTCAGCACCCATTTTGCGACTGCATCATACAGAGGTGCGGTAGAGGTCGCTGAATACTGGGGAAATAACGGAAACAGAATAATATGATCTTGCGGTTGAGCCGAAATCTGATCAAGAACACCCTGAATATTAGGATTGCCATAAGTCATGGCAGGCACCACATTCAGTTCAAATTGCGGATATTGTTCAATGAGTTTGGCCTTTACTTGACTCACCTGCTGCAGCAGAATCTCACGCATCGGTGAATCCTGACCCCAGACCTGTGCATAAGCCTGGGAAACTCGCTTGGGACGGAACGGTAAAATAAATAAACGCAGGATGAGTTGCCAGATCGGCTTGGGAATTTCAATGACACGCTGATCAGATAAAAACTGCTTCAGGAAATCGCGTACTGCCGGCACAGTCGGTGCATCAGGTGTGCCTAAATTTGCCAATATAATTGTAACTTTCGGTTTAGCTGTAGAAAACATGCAGTACGCCCGTCGTGGTATCAACCCGCTTACTTTAACAGCTTTTTACTTATTCTCTATATGGATTAATACACTGACTTATATTGAAAAGTACGATCTTTATCCAGCAAGTTACTGTCCAGCAGTTTTTGTGCCTTAGGCGTAATCTGCCAAAGCAGACGCTGACGGTCATCACGACCCGACGGTACAATCCAGTCATTCTGGCGCATTTGCAATTTCAGGCTATGCAAGGCGCGAATATTAATCTGGGCACGGGCTACAGCATGCGCGCGCGGCATTTCCGCTCGTGCATCTTCCAGACCGGTTTCATTCAAATACTCATTCATACGCTTGGAGAAAAATTCCTCTGGCGTTGGATTAATGAAGGTAGAGCCGAGAATAGCCAGCAATTGTGCCCAGGTCAGTCTTTTCTGAACTTTTAATTCTTTAAAGTTACCATCCTGATAAGCATGCATACGGTATTCGAAGGAGAAAACTTCATGCATAGACACTTTCGGCAGGCTCAGGAAAGGATCCACTTCACGTGTCCCCCCATCGCGTTCCAGTTGGGCCACTTTAGCTTTGAGCTGGTCAATCTCGTCATGCAAGGCTTGAGTATTCTGCGGACGTACCCAGCCACTTACCGGATAACGTTCCAGCATTTGCGGCATGTTCAAACGTACCGCCATTTCCAGATCGCGCAAGGTACGATAGCAAAAGACCTGATCAGCTTCCTGCTGCAATAACTGACGAAATTCTTTAAATTTTTCTTGTAATTCAGGTTTGGTATCGTGCAAGGAAGGATCACGTGAAGCCGGATCTTCATGCATAAACACAATAATCGGTTTCTGCTTGGTCACAGCGTAAATGTATTCCAGATGCATATAACCTACACCGGAAACCGACTGCTCGCCATACTGGCTACCCAGCAGAATCACCACATAATCACAATCATCAATCTGGCGACGTGCAAATGCAGTATTTAAAGGAGTGCGTTGTTCCAGCCCCCAGGAAAAGAAACCCATGCCGACCAAAGTTTGTGACAAGATGATCCGCTCTGGCTGCATTTCTGCACCAGAGGTGGAGATAAACACCTGATAACGTTTATCGAGCATTGGTTATCCTCTTTTACTGCACATTGATCTGGCCGGCTAAACCCTGCCCTGACACAATATGACGACCCCAGTATAAAAATATATCTTTCAAAATTATAAGATGAGTGACGGTCGCCTAGCTGACTTCTATCTCCATATTGCTGACCTGCCATTTAATATCGGCTGGAATCAGATGCCCTAAAATCGGCTGGAGCTGTTCAGCATTTTGACCACTAACCACAAGTCGGATTTTTAGACTGTCCTTGCACTCATGTTCAAATAATAACCCATTTTTGATCAAAATTCGGGCCGTTTGTCTCGCAACCGCGAATCCTGAGTCAATTAATGTCAGCTTTTGACCAAAAATATACTGAATTGACGATTTTAGGAAGGGGTAATGTGTACATCCTAGCACTAAATAATCAGCACCCTGATCAACAACCGGTTGTAAAATCTGAGTTAATGTCGCCAAACACTCAGGACTCATCTGCTGGCCAGCTTCTACAAAAGGCACCAGATCCAGACAGGTCACCGGAATTACTTTGACCTGTGCCGGCTCGGCAAAACGGGTCATGACATCCTTAATTAACTGGCCACGAAAGGTTGCAGGTGTGGCCAGGACGGCCACCGTTTTGGATTGGGTATTGAGGACTGCAGGTTTGAGCGCTGGCACCAGTCCAATGATCGGAAAGTTTTCACCATAATGCTCACGTAAATAATCCAGGCTAAATGCAGAAGCGGTATTACAGGCAACGACTGCAACTTTACAGCCTTCACGATACAGCCATTCAATCGCTCGCGCAGTTAGGTCACGGATTTCCTGATCTTTACGGGGCCCATAAGGTACGTAAGCCGTGTCGGCATAATAAACAAAGCGTTCATTGGGCAAATACCGGGCAATTTCCAAAGCAACCGACAACCCTCCCACACCAGAATCAAAAATCCCGATAGGTGCATCAGCACTGGCTTTAGGCATGGGATCTACTAAGGGATAAATCGGTTGGATAGCGCTCATAACGTTGCTAGTTGCTTGTTTCAAATGACCTTGCGACAAAGCTTAAACCTCAGGTGCTTAAATGCAAGTCTAAATCACCACTTTTCAAGCTTAAAACCGTCTCTCCAGCAGCATTTTCACCAAGCTCGCCCATCTCCACCAGATGTAAAAAAGCAGCCCGCTGAATAAGCGCATTGATTCCAAAACGCACATGCACATAAGGGCGCAATTCATCCTGATACTGACGCATAAAGATAGGATGTTCGCTATCAACAATAATGATGTCCTGAGTCGTGGTGGTCAGTTGCAGGTAAGTCTTGCCTTCAATCTCGACCTGATCGACCTGATTCACAAACAGAGGTTCATCTTCGACCTCGATTTCAATCATTTCTACCGGAGTCTTTAGGTAGAATTTTCCTTCTTCTTTCCAGAGTACCGTTGAAAATAGGTCTATCATCGGCTGACGCTTGATCAATTGACCTTCGTGCCACCATTCTCCATTGGCCAAAACCTTGAGATCCATTGCGCCACAATGCTTTGGCTGCCATTGATCCAAAGGCGGGATTGACCTTTTGTGACTGCCCTGTGCATCTTTTAAGTATTGTGCGATATCCATTAAATTTTTATCATCGCTAGAAGCTACTTTTTTCGTCGGATTTTTCTCGGGTGCTGACTTATTCATATAAAGAAGACCTTAATGACGGAAAAATAATATGTTTCAGCCAATTGGCTTAACCTGGGTTTAAAACTATACTAGCCCAGATGCTTAAAGACACTACTATTTTTGTGTCTAGGAATTCAGAACACTCATGGCAGCACCCAATCATCCGATTATGGTTGCCACCGAATAGAAATATGAGGAGTCCTACATGGAACACATCGAACGTGAATCGATGGAGTTTGACGTTGTGATCGTAGGTGCGGGTCCTGCCGGCCTGTCTGCTGCAATCAAGATCCGTCAACTTGCAATTGAAAACAATTTAAATGATCTGTCCGTTTGTGTCGTAGAAAAAGGCTCCGAAGTCGGTGCACATATTCTTTCGGGTGCTGTGCTTGAACCACGTGCCATGAACGAACTATTCCCGAACTGGAAAGAAGAAGGTGCACCTTTAAATGTGCCAGTGACAGAAGACAAAACTTTCTTCCTTCTTTCAGATGAAAAATCACAAGAAGCACCGCACTGGATGGTGCCGAAAACCATGCACAATGATGGCAACTATGTCATCTCTCTGGGCAACGTGGTGCGCTGGTTAGGCCAGAAAGCCGAAGAGCTGGAAGTATCGATCTTCCCGGGCTTTGCTGCTTCTGAAATTCTGTATCATGAAGATGGTACGGTGAAAGGTATCCAAACCGGTGACATGGGGATTGGCAAAGATGGTGAACCGACACATAACTTTGCGCCAGGTTATGAGCTACATGCCAAATACACCATCTTTGCTGAAGGCTGCCGTGGTCATTTAGGTAAACGTCTGATCCAGAAATTCAATCTGGACAAAGATGCTGATCCTCAGCACTACGGTATCGGCATTAAAGAACTGTGGGAAATTGATCCAGCGAAACACAAACCAGGCCTAGTGATGCACGGTGCCGGCTGGCCTTTATCTGAAACCGGTTCTTCAGGTGGCTGGTGGTTATACCACGCTGAAAATAATCAGGTGACTCTGGGCATGATTGTGGATCTGTCTTATGAAAATCCACACATGTATCCATTCATGGAAATGCAGCGCTGGAAAACCCATCCACTGATCAAACAATATCTGGAAGGCGGTAAACGTATTTCTTATGGTGCGCGTGCCGTAACTAAAGGTGGTTTTAACTCTCTGCCGAAATTCACCTTCCCGGGTGGTTCTTTAATTGGTGATGATGCGGGCTTCCTGAACTTTGCCAAGATCAAAGGCTCACATACTGCCATGAAATCCGGCATGCTTTGCGGTGAAGCGGTATTTGAAGCGATTGCTGCCGGTGTAGAAAAAGGTGGTGATCTGGCGATTGCGCGTGTGACTGAAGGCGAAGACTTCTTCGTGAAAGAACTCACATCTTATACAGACAAGTTCAACAACAGCTGGCTGAAAGAAGAGTTGTATAGCGCACGTAACTTTGGCCCAGCAATGCACAAGTTCGGTCAATGGATGGGTGGAGCGTTCAACTTCATCGACCAGAACGTATTTAAAGTGCCGTTCACGCTCCATGATTTAGTGCCAGACTTTAAAACTCTGAAAACGGTTGATGCAGTGAACTTCAAGCCGAACTATCCAAAACCGGATGGCAAGCTGACGTTTGACCGTCTGTCTTCTGTGTTTGTATCGAATACAGTCCATGAAGAAAACCAGCCAGCGCACTTAAAGTTAACTGATGCTTCGATTCCGGTGGATGTGAACCTGCCGAAATGGGATGAGCCAGCTCAGCGCTACTGCCCGGCGGGTGTATACGAAATTATGGAAAATGATGAAGGCTCGAAACGCTTCCAGATCAACGCCGCGAACTGTGTACATTGCAAGACCTGTGACATCAAAGATCCATCTCAGAATATCACCTGGGTAACACCGGAAGGTGGCGGTGGTCCGAACTACCCGAATATGTAATCTCTGATGAGATACAAATAAACCCGCTGAAAAGCGGGTTTATTAATCTTAAGTTATTTTAAAAGTAAAGAAGTTAACCAAAATAAGATAAAAACTAAACTAGTATAAAATCGGATTTTATATTTATGAATATCAATATCTTCATCGTTTTGATAAAGGGAGGGCATACTAGATATTAAAAGACATGAGCCTACTATTAAACACAAATAACCTCCGTATTTTAAAAGAAATTCCACGTAGTAAACTCCTCTAATTCTTTATCGTATTCTTCTAATAATTTATATGCTCCCCATCCTCCTACGGCTGATCCGACCAGACCTGCCATGATTATACAAATAGGCGCTGCTGGCCCACAAACAGCTCCAGCTGGAGAATATGCTACGGATGCTGTTACTGCCCCTGTAGCTATACCTGAAATAATAGTAGTAGTTTGTTTAATAGCTTCTTTTTGTTTGTTCTCCGCATAATATATTTCCCTGGCTGCATAAAATAATGTTACCACCAAGAAAACACTTCCCAATGCCCCTACCCTTTTCATAATTTCAGTTACATTAGGATTCGCATTACCTGCACTACGGATAACAGAATAATAAATTCGATTTTTTCCAAAATCAGATAGTGAATTAAAAAACGACCGACCTGAAGCCATTTGTTGTTTTATGAAGAAATTTAACTGATTATTTTTCAATAACTTTTTATAATTTTCAGGATCTTTTAGCTGATAAGCATATTTTTCATATAAGAATTCAAGAGTTAATCCTTGAGCTTTCATATTCTTTACGGCAGCTAAACCAGCTGATGATGTTCTTCTACGTGTAGTCTCCATAATCTGATTTCTGAAATTATTACATTCTTCAGCAGCTTCTTTAAGCTTTAAAGTTCCATCTTTTACAAGTTGTCTATATCTATTTGATATTTCTTTTGCTTTCTTTTGATAGGTTAAACGAAGAGCGGGATTTTGTATTGTTTCTTTAGAAATATAAGTTGTTGTTGCTTCCCATTGTTCAATAGCGATTTCTAATTCATTTTTAACTTTAACAGGTACTTTATTTGATTCTGCTTGTTTTGTTGTACCTGTAGTTGATTTTAATTTATATATCGATTTATTAAATTCGCCATTTTCTAATACGGGAACACGCACTCTGGCAATTTTTGAATTATTTAAAATTAACTCTACAAAGATTAAATCTAATTTATTGCAACTATAGATTTTGGTACAACCATTCGGATCAATTTTTCCTCCATAACTTTTTTGAGTTGTCGTATTTAGTAAGGTATAGCTTAATTTTGATAAAAGGTCTTTATTATCACAGGATACTTTTAAACGAGCCGTATAAGTCATTCTTCTAACTCCGATATCTCTGCATCATATTTATGCACCATAACCGTATATTTTTCTTCCTTATTTTTTGAGGTAATTCTAATAATTCCATCTTTGGGAACCTCTCCTGTTCGTACATTCCCCTTAGAATCAATAAGACTAAAAATTGGAGAGCTTTCTAATAATTTATTGTTTATTTTATGTCGCACATCGAACTCTAAAATATAGGAACTATTATGTGAGGCAGGAAGATAGGGAATATCATTTGTTACCTTTTCCCCTGATAAAAATTGATGCTGCCCTGCCTTCATCTCAAACTGACCACCCGTCGTCGGCAAAATTCCAGCACTACTGATTTCAACCTGAGAACCGCCCGCAGTTAAAACAATTTCCTTCGCTGCTGTAATTTCGATCTGATCTTCAGTGGAGATAATTTTGATACCTTTGCGTGCAATAATATCCATCCCATCATTTTGCGCCTGTAGTTCAACTTTGCCTTTTGCGGCATAAGCTCTTAAGCCTTGTTGGGTTGCAAACAGACTCACTTTAGAAGAGGCATGCCCAATAATATTTTTCTGCGAACTTAAATTAATACTGTCCGCTGCCTGGTGGCTAATTTGACCATCTGCAGACAAATGAATATCCTGCTGAGTACTCAGCGCAATGGATTTTGGTGCTGTCAGAATCATAATTGCCTGTTTAAAGGCAGCTGCCTTGTCTTGATCTTGCTGTTCAATGTGCTCAATAAAGCTTTTTAAATTTTCAAAGATTTCAAGCGGATCAGTTTGCTGGTTTTTAGCAACATCACTTAGCGCCTGGCTCATCTGCAAGCCTGATTCAAGCTGGCTTTTCGCTGGTTCAGCATCCATATGTGAACCATCTGCAGCTTGCTGTTTATGAGCCGAAATCAATAACCCTTCACCTGCACGGACTGCACCCCATTGGTCAGTTCTAAGTTCAAAACCTTCACCCCGTCCTTCACTTTCCGCCTGTTCTTTCGGATGACTCAAGTTACCCAGATTGAGTTGACTGGCAGCTTGACTACTATGTAACTGTATACTGATCTGGCCAGTCGTATCATCAAAACGTAGCTGGTTAAAGCCTTGCCCCTGTACTTCTTGCGAGCGAATACCACTGAGTTTTTTAGTGCCTGGTAGTTGTCCTTTTTGATCAAACTTCGTCGGAGAACGTTGGCCTTCATGAATCCGACCTACCACAAAAGGCCGATCAATATTGCCATCGAAAAAGTCGACGACCACAATTTCACCAATGCTTGGCAAGAAACGGACCCCATAACCTATACCTGCCCACGGGGTCAGAACATCTACCCAGGCTGAATCTGTATCACTGTCATTGCTGCCTGCGCCACCATCGTGAGCATGGTCATCCGGACGAGTGAACAGAAAACGGATTTTGATCCGCCCCCATTCATCCACATAAATTTCTTCATCTTCTGGCCCGACTACCTTGGCGCGTTGCGGATAGGCCTGTGGCCGCTGCAATAAAGGCTGATACTCAGGAACCAAGTGAATATGGCGACGTTGCAAGACTAGCTGGTTGGCCTGACGCTCACCTGCGTCCTTGAATTCTGTCATCTGCCAGCAGCTTTGCTGAATTAAAGCATGAACCTGCTCATTTAAGTCTTTAGGTAAATTATTCTGGTTATAAAATTTCTTGGAGATGATTAAAAATTCTTTATCTACTGCTGCTGGATGCTGGTCAAGTTCTGGATGCTGATTCAGACGGAACCAGTAGCCCACCTGAGCATCGCGAACCGTGGATGTTGCTAAAAATTGTTTGGCCTGTGCATCATAGAAATGCTGCAAATTTTGGTTTATTTTTTCGATTTGTGTATCTGAGGCTGGGGTTGCCTGATCTGCATGCATGAGATCAGTGATCCATGCCGGACTGATGTTCCAGGCCTGTTCCAATGACAGACTGGCATTATCCTGAACCTGACTCTGCTGGTGCTTGCTTTGTACTGAACCTACGCCTTCTTCCTGATTCAAGCGATCGGCATGCCAGCGCTGGATGTGTACAGCGGTCGGCTGCAACTGTCGTTCTACAATAAAACTGGTCATGCTATCTTCTTGTTCAGTAGCACTGGAACGATGGAAACGGATCGCCCTGCGGCTTAAAGTTTGGTAGTGGCTATTGTCATCAATTAATCTAAGCTTTTGCGCTGCAATCGGTGCAGATGAATGCACAACTATAAGCTCAGACTCATCAATCAGCCAGTTAATCCCTTCACTACGCCATAAACGGGTTAAAAAGTCATAGTCGCTTTCATTCAACTGCATAGTAAAAGGACGTACATCATAAGTTTGCTGCAAACCGGATAAATCCAGCTTAAGTGCAGCCGCAAATAATGGACTCTTACGCTGCCATTCTTTGAATAAGATTTCAGTAATCTCTCGGACACTCTTGTCCATGAACACACGACTATTACGGCGTTTATGCCATAGCGACGTTGCATCTTCCAGAGTGAGTTTATAAAGCGCTAATGCACCATCACTCTGTCCCTGAGTTGCTGCAGTAATAATTCCGGAGCTGCGAAATAACTGTGCTTGATCCGTGACCTGATCTATCGCTACTTGAGTTCCAATAAATTCTTTAAGGGGAATCAAGGCATTAGTCGACACACAAATCAGCTCAATTTTTAGTCCCTGATTCAGGACATGTTGGCCATCAATATGTTGCAGAAAAACTTCGGAATTAAGTTTTTGATGGGAAAACTGAACAAGCAAAGCACGCTTCTGTGCGCTAAGACCCAATTGCGCTAATACTTGAGCGATATGATTTTTTATCATTTTTAATTGTTATAAATATTTTTGCGGCATTATAGTGAATTATTTATATCCAGCCTAGATTCATTGGTCTGGCCATGGTTCCGATTCATCACTGTAATTCTGGAAGAGGCTTAAATATCAAATTTTTTATTTTCTGAAAGTCAGGAATTTCAAGCAAATCAAGTATTCAAAAAAATAGCTTTCTTTTCATTTTAATCTTTCAAAAATATGGGCAAATGAATCACTCATCTACCCAAAAAAATCTCTTAACCGCCTTTTTTCACCAGATAATGGAACTCTTTATTGCCATTTTCATCCAAACGCTCCTCTTGGAGCAGCAGTTCATGGCCGAGGTGCATACAAAATTTTGGAATATCCCAAGAAGTTGAATTATCCGTAGCAAAAACTTCAACTACATCACCAGCTTTAGACTTACGGATGGCTTGATGCAACATCATCACTGGCTCAGGGCAGCGTAATCCACGGGTATTCAATTGCAGGCTTGGCGTAATTTCGGCTTCAGACATCGACAGACTCAGGAATTCAAGATTAGCCTATTTTAGCATAAAGCGGCTATCGCATTGCAGCTCACGCTTTGAGCCAGTTCACAAAACCAGACTGACCCGCGAGATCAAGTCTGCGCAGCATAATTACAATAGACAAGCGTATTTTCTGCGGTATGATAAAATCACGTTTTTTTAGATATTAAGAGTCTTTAGGAAAGATCATGCACGAGGAATCAGGCCCGTCGTGGGGTATGCGCGGCTTACGTAAATGGCTGGGAACTGCACCCGAAACTCGCGACGAACTGCTAAAATTAGTACAAGATTCACGTCGATTTTTAGAACCCGATACTGTTGCAATGCTGGAAGGCGTACTGGACCTGCCAGCCACCAAAATTCGTGAAGTCATGACGCCAAGAACGTCCATGATTAGCTTGCAGGAAGATGACCAACTTCTGGAAATTCTGCATGTTTTAGTTGAATCTGCGCATTCGCGATTCCCTGTGTTCTCATCGGATCAACCGGATAATGTGGTTGGTATTTTGCTGGCCAAAGATCTGCTTCCTTTCCTGACCGAGCCTTCTTCCAAAGTCGATATTCGTGCCTTGATGCGTCAGCCGCTGTTTGTGCCGGAAAGTGCGCGTTCGGATCAGGTTCTACGTATGCTGAAAAATACCCAGACTCATATTGCGGTAGTGATTGATGAGTACGGTACAACTTCAGGTCTGGTGACCCTAGAAGATATTCTCGAAGAAATTGTGGGTGAAATTGAAGACGAACATGATATTGCTGATGAAGAAGCACAATATATTGTTCCGGATCAAGACCCGAAGACAGCCAATACCTGGGTAGTACAAGCGCTGACGCCAATCGAGCATTTTAACAACATGCTAGATGCCAATTTCTCCGATGATGAAGTTGAAACTATGGGCGGTTTGTTATTGCAGGAAATTGGTCTGGTAAATGATCTGGAAGGTCAGACGATTGAATTGGAAAACTGGCAATTTACCATTCTTGAGGCAGATTCACGTTCTATTCGTTTAATTCGAGCTGTGCGCCAATGAGAGCATATTTCGATAAGCTATTAAATCCAGCCCAGCAGCAAAAGCAGTTAGCCCTGATTTATCCTGTACTGATTGCCTTATTTGCCGGCGCTATTTTTAGCCTGGCACTGGCACCTTATCATTACTGGTGGCTGGCGATTCTCTCTCCTGCCTTACTGTATGCTTGCGTCCGTGGTCGTAGTGCCAAACAGGCCTTTGGTATTGGCTGGGCTTATGGAATTGGATTATGGTTTGTGGGTGCATTCTGGCTCTATACCTCTATTCATGTGTATGGCGATACCAGTGCTTTCCTGAGCGTAATCATGATCCTGATCATGGCGATTGTCATGGGACTGTTTACTGCGCTTCAAACTTTCATTTATCGTCGATTTTTCCCAGAAACACCTCTTACCTTCGCACCACTTTGGGTGATCTTTGAATGGGCCAAAACCTGGGTATTTACCGGTTTCCCATGGCTCTTTGCAGGTTACGCTTTTACTGAGCTTTATCTGGATGCCTATGCGCCTTTATTTGGTGTATTTGGGGTGTCCTTTGTAGTGATTGTTCTGGCCTGTGCGCTGGTTGAAATCTTAAGTAAACGGGTCTTCTGGATCGTTCCTGCTGCCCTACTGTTATTGGGTGCTTGGGGCGCAGCACAACTGACTTTCGTGCAAGAAAAAAATGAAAAGCCGCTCACCGTTTCTCTGATTCAGGGCAATATCCCTCAGGACCTGAAATGGTTAACTGAATATCAGGTAAAAACCTTACTGATCTATGCGAATCTGAGCAAGACCGAATGGGGACGTGACCTGATTGTCTGGCCAGAATCTTCGATTCCGATGTTCCAGACTGATATCGAACCTTTCCTGGATGCCATGAAAGTTCAGGCAGAAAAATCTGGAACAGCTTGGGTCACAGGTATTCCGTTCTGGGATCTGGCTGAGTCACAGGAAGCAGGCACGCCAAAATATTACAATAGCATTATGGCGACCGGTGATGAGTCGAGTGGTCTTTATAAGAAGCAGCGTCTGGTGCCTTTTGGGGAATATATTCCACTTTCTGGCGCACTCAGTTGGGTACTGCCAGCTCTGCAAAACGACCCTTCGGTGAGTGGTTTCTCGCGTGGTGCGGATATCCAGAAACCATTAAATGTGAAAAACCATCCTCTAGGTGCGGCAATTTGCTATGAAGTGGCTTATCCAAATCTGACTCGTCGTAATGCCAGCCAAAGCGATTTTCTGGTGACCGTATCTAATGATGCCTGGTTTACTGGCACTGCCGGTCCACAGCAACATTTACAGATGGTACAAATGCGGGCCAAGGAAAATGGTCGCTGGTTTATTCGTGCTACCAATACTGGGGTAACTGCGTTCATCGACCACAATGGTCATATTGTGAAACGTGCACCCATGGATAAAGAAGCTATACTCCGCGGTGAGCTACCCGCCATGCAGGGTGAAACGCTTTACATGAAACTCAGCGACTGGCCAGTATTGATTTTCTCCGTATTGTTATTATTACTGGGTTGGCGCTTCCGTCCACGTAAAGTGGATATCAGCTTTAAGTCGAGAAGATAATTCTCTCAAAAGTCCCTCTTTACGAAAGGTGAGCCATATATGGCGCAAGAGGGGGATTAATTTTCTAAATCCCTCCCGGCCTCCCTTTTAAAAAGGGAGGAGATATAAAAAAACCGAGGTTCATGCCTCGGTTTTTTTATCTACATGTTATTAAAACTGGATCACCAGATAAGACAACATGCTCGCCAGTGACAACATTGGAATATAGCGATAGATCTGAACAATACCATTTTCAAATGCAGAGGCCTGTTCCTGTTCAAACTGTACGACCGATGCTTTTAATGCTGACCAGAAGCATAGTACGAATAAGGTACTCATCATGCTAATGGCAAAGAAACCGACCATAATCTGGCTGCTGCCTTCAGTGGTCTGCCATAAATGCAAAATTCCCTGACTGGCTGGAAGAATGCTTAAAACCAAAAGAACAGATTTCAGCATCGACCAATGAAACTGGTTTATTTCATCCGACAATATTAATGCTTTCATACCATTCTCCTTTGGCTAAAAAAGGGCCATTAAGAATATTATGAGCTATTTTTTGTAAATAGAAAGTCTATATTTATTCACATTTTACGATAATTGTAATAGATAAATATGGGAATAATTCTTATTATAACTATCAAATCACCAATATTATAATAATATTATTAAATTCAATTTCTTATATTATATTTTATGATTGAGAGTTATTATCACTTCACCTAATATTGAAACAACCAATCAAGTGAAGTGATATATTCAATAACCTACTAATTTATAATAATTATCAGTTAAGGTTGGTAATAAATATCAGCATCAGTTCCTTCCCCACCTGCCTGTCCATCGGCACCAAAAGAGTACAAATCAAAAGCACGACCATTGGTTCCTGGAATCACGTATTGCAGGTCATTATCCCAGCTGTCTTTTGGGTAACCTCCTTTCACATAGCCACCTGGCAACCAGTTCTTCGCTGTTGCTGGCTGATTTACCAGTGCATCCAGACCACCTTCTTGCATGCTTGGATATTTGCCATTGTCCAGCTTATATTGATCCAGTGAACCCGCAATACTCTGCAATTTGATGACTGTGGTATCCACTTTAGCCTTTTCACCGCGTCCCATTACATTTGGAACAATTAGGGCCGCAAGCACACCGAGAATAACAATAACCACCATTACTTCAATCAGGGTAAAACCTGAGGCACGATGTGCACGTAACTGGCTCACACGTACGGTAGGTTCAACAGCTGTAGTTGAAGGGTCTATGGCTTGATTTGGATTCCTTTTCATTCAATATCTCTCATTCATCTTTAGAAAGTTTCAGGCACTTTCAATTCTTCGTAGACGTTACACATGTTATTTAAATCATATTATTCATATTGACAATTGGCAGCATCACCGCGATCACAATTACCAGCACAATACTGGCCATGAGTACCAGCATCAGCGGTTCCAGAAGCGCGAGTAATGTCGAAATCAGCGTGGTCACTTCCCGATCCTGCATGGTCGATGCCCGTTCCAGCATACGATCCAGCTCCCCCGAGGCTTCACCACTTTTGATCATTTGTACCATCATCGGGGGGAAATAACCACTACGTTCCAGCTGGGTAGCTAGGTTCCCGCCTTCAGTCACTTTTTCAGCAGCCAGATTAACCGAATCCCGGATTACCCAGTTATTACTTACCGCTGCCCCAATGCGTAAGGCATCTACCAGAGGCACACCGGACTGAGTCAGTATCGATAAGGTACTGGCAAAACGGGCAGCATTAATACCACGTGATAATTTTCCGAATAAAGGTAGTTTCAGAGTCAGACGATCAAAAGCATAATGCCCAGCTGTTGTTCTTAAAAAACGTACCAGCAGAAAAATACCTACCGCACTGCCTATCAGCAAAAATGGCCAGGCGATCCGGATAAAATCGCTGGCTTTCATTAAAGTCACTGTAATCCACGGCAAAGCATCTTTGCTTTGATCAAAGGTCTTGACGATATCCGGTACCACATAGGTCATCAGACCCATCACAATCGCAAAAGACATCAAGAGCAAAATAATCGGATAGATCATCGCCCCTTGAATCTTTTTCTGCATGGCAAAACGGTTTTCGGTATAGTCGGCTAATTGATCCAAGATCAGGTCCAAGTGGCCAGAACGTTCACCGGCCGCAATAGTAGCAATATACAGTTCCGGAAAACGTCCAGACTGTTGTAGTGCCTGAGCCAGGCTATGCCCTTCCAGCACCTTGGAGCGTACTGACATCAGCAGATTTTGCACATGAACTTTTTCGCTCTGCTTGCCGACGGCGCGAATGGCTTCTTCTAGCGGAATTGCGGCAGCGACCAGTACCGAGAGTTGCCGGGTCATAAGGGCCAGATCATAGGCAGTGATGCTTTTTTCAAACCATTTGCGACGGTAGTGCTGGTCTTTTTTCTCAACCGGATCTACAG
The DNA here is from genome assembly GCF_013417335.1 of Acinetobacter sp. YH16031. Classification (NCBI taxonomy): domain Bacteria; kingdom Pseudomonadati; phylum Pseudomonadota; class Gammaproteobacteria; order Moraxellales; family Moraxellaceae; genus Acinetobacter; species Acinetobacter sp. YH16031. The sequence goes on along the minus strand of NZ_VPED01000006.1, from coordinate 82,200 downwards.
AGACCGGAATCAGCGCCTGATCCCGAAGCTGTTGCCGGATTTGTCGTGCTGAATCCCCCTCAAGCACGCCTTTTTGCTGCTTCCCTGAAGCGTCAAGCGCAGTAAACTGATATGCAGGCATTGTAATGCTCTAATTTTCCAAAATTTTGCTTAACGCTGTTGCGTCAGACCATCAAAATCATTCATATTCTTCAATATAAATTATCTGCTCACTCTAACATAACTGAACTTTGAGCACGACGAAATTTCATCAGGACCCACTCTGTTACTATGCCAAATTCTGTTCCCGTTACTGCCCCTATTTATCGTGTTCGTGTTGCAGTGCCGGTGCATCTGTTTGACTGTTTTGACTATAGCTTGAGTCAGGAACAATATCAGCAGGCAGAAGTGGGTGCCCGAGTCGCGGTTTCTTTTGGCCGGCAAAATCTGGTCGGCGTGATTACTGAAAAATTACCGCTAGATGCTCCGATTGATCCCAGTTTCAAACTGAAAGCAATTACCGAGCTTTTAGATGACCGTGCCATTATCAATTCCCAGGTTTTAAGTGTATTGACCTGGTCAGCACAGTATTACCAGTTTCCTATCGGGGAAGTGATCCAGACTGCCTTGCCGACCTTATTGCGTCAGGGCAAACCTTATAACCTGCTGGCCCGAAACTGGAAATTGCTGGATCATGAGGCTGAAGCCAAGGTTCGCCGTTCCGAGAGGCAACAGGAAGCCTATCGGATTCTAAAACTACATCCGGTGGGAACAACTGAGAATCTCTTAAATCTGGCCGGAATAGAAACAGCGACTTTAAAAGCGCTCGAAAAAAAAGGAATTTGCGAATGTGTCCTGGAAGCACAGGATTTTAGCCCGCAACCTGTACAACTGGCCCAGATGCCATTAACGGCCAATCCGGAACAAAAGCATGCGATTCAGCAAGTGCTGAAATACCGCAAGCAATATCAGGCCTTTTTACTCGATGGCCTGACTGGCAGCGGTAAAACTGAAGTCTATCTTCAGATCATGGAACAGGTACTGAAACAGGGCAAGCAGGTACTGGTACTGGTGCCTGAAATCGGACTGACGCCACAAACCATTAGCCGCTTTCAGTCCCGTTTCCATTGTCATATTGCCTTGCTTCACTCTGGCCTGAATGACAGTAAACGCTTACAAGCCTGGCAAGCCGCTGAAACCGGTAAAGCTTCCATTGTGCTTGGCACCCGTTCTGCGATTTATACACCGATGCCGAATCTGGGCCTGATCATTCTGGATGAAGAGCATGACCTGTCTTTTAAACAGCAGGAAGGCTTTCGCTATCATGCCCGTGATGTGGCATTGTACCGGGGACATTTACAGCAATGTCCAGTACTCTTGGGTTCGGCAACACCCAGCATTGACAGTTATGCACTGGTGCAGCAAGGTAAAATGCAGGTACTGGAACTGAATCAACGCGCGGGTACAGCGCTAATGCCGAAAATCCATATTCTGGATTTAAAAGTAGCACCAAAGCAGCATGGCATCAGCCTGCATCTAATTGAAGAAATCAAAAAGCGCCTGGCTAAAAAAGAACAGGTACTCATTTTCCTGAATCGTCGTGGTTATGCGCCCGTACTGATTTGTGGCAGTTGTGGTTGGCAGGCGCAGTGTCCGAATTGTGATGCCAATTTCACTGTGCACCGGCAACCTTATCAGCATCTGCATTGTCATCACTGTGGCACCATTCATCGTATGCCTGAACAATGCCCGCAATGTCAGCATCAGGAGCTGGCCACTTTAGGCATGGGCACTGGAAAAGTTGAAGAACATCTGAATGAGCTTTTTCCAGATTCTGAAGTGATCCGGGTCGATCGCGACTCGACCAGCCGGGTGGGTAGTTGGCAAAAGATCTATGACAAGGTCCAGAAAAGTGAGCCTGCGATTCTGCTCGGCACGCAGATGCTGGCCAAAGGCCATCATTTTCCTTATGTCACGCTGGTTGCAATTTTGGATATCGATTCTGGTCTGCTCAGTGTCGATTTCCGGGCCACAGAACGTACAGCACAATTGATCGTACAGGTCGCAGGTCGTGCAGGACGTGGGGAACATAAAGGGGATGTATATTTACAGACCCTAAGACCTGATCATGCGCTGCTGAATACCTTAGTCACTGAAAATTACCGCGCCTTTGCCAAGCAGACTTTGACCGAACGGCAAATCGCCCAGATGCCTCCTTTTCGTTATGCCGTGCTGATTCGCTGTGAATCCAAAGATCAGGCACAAAATACCGAATTCTTACAGAAACATGCTGCCCTGCTCAGGCAATATCCCGATCTGGTGCTGGACATCTGGGGTCCCATTCCTGCCCCGATGGAACGCAAGGCCGGACGCTATCAATCTCATATGGTGCTATTGTCCGCAGACCGTGCCCGTTTGCATTATTATGTCCGTAGCTGGTGGCAAAACCTGTTACAGGATAAGCCATCCAATATGAAGCTGACACTGGATATTGATCCACAAGAACTCAGCTAAAAATATTGAACCCAACTTCATTTGATAAAGGCTCAACTTTAAGACTGGATGAAAATAAAATTTAAGGCGGAAAAATGTCGATACTGTTACAAATAGCGCTGGTTCTGGCGATTGCACTGTTCATGGTGCCACTGAGCCATAAACTCAGACTGCCAACAGTGCTGGGCTATTTACTGACAGGTTTAATCATTGGGTCGAGTGCCTTAGCGCTGATCTCTGCTCCTGAGGTGATGCAGACTTTTATTCAAATCAGCCTGTTGGCCCTAATGTTCTGGATTGGCCTACAACTCAGACCACAACGAATTCTTCAGCTTGGGCAATCCCTGTGGTTTATGGCCATTTTACAGGTACTGAGCACTGCCCTGATTTTGAGCCTGCTGGCCTGGTTCTTTCTCGATCAGCATCTGGTTTCCAGCATTGTCATCGGACTGGCCGGCAGCCTTTCTGCCATGACGTTAGTCACCCAGTTCCTGAACAATCAGCAACAACTGGCGACCAGTTATGGTCAATCCGCTTATGCCAACACCCTGATTCATGCACTGATTGCAATTCCTGTCATTGCAGCGATTCCGCTCTTTGCAGGCATCAGTTCAACAGAACATGGCGTAGCTTATTTTGCTGCCATGATGGCTACCTTTACCGGTTTATTCCTCTGTAATCGCTATTTCATGCAACCGCTCTATCGCTGGATTGCCAAAAGTGGTCGTCATGAATTGCATAGCATTGTTGCCATTGTCATTTTCCTGGGCTTACTAGTCCTGATGGATACGCTGGGACTGAATCTGTACCTGGCAGCATTATTTTCCGGTATGTTACTGGCAGATTCTGATTTCCGGATTTCGATTGAAAAGAGTCTGCAGCCTTTTAGCGGTTTATTGATTGGGTTGGCTTTTATCAGTCTGGGCATGTCATTGCAGTTTGCCGATGTGCTGACGCAACCCGTATTGATTATTGCCGGAACACTTTCGCTGATCCTGATTAAATTTGCGATTACCTTAGGATTGGCACGTTATTATCAGCATAGTTGGCGCAACAGTACGCTACTGGCCGCCAGTGTGGCACAAAGTGGTGAGTTCGCTTTTCTGGCACTCATCATTGCGCTTTCGCAGCAGATCGTTACTCCAGCCCTGCTCTCCCCATTGATGTGGATGGCAAGTTTATCCATGCTACTCACACCGGCATTTTACTGGTTATTGCATAACCAGATTCTGCCACGACTGGATCGGCAAAATCATTTGGCAGCGACCTTTGACATTGAAAGCCTTCCACCAAATACCGCACCAATTTTATTAATCGGTTTTGGCCGTTTTGGCCAGATCATTGCCCGTATTTTGCTACAACAGCAGCAAAAATTCAGTGTAATGGACAGCAATATCGAAGCAACTGAATTGCTGACCTCTTACGGTATTACCTTCTATCAGGCCAATGCGACTGAGCCAGAGGCTTTAGCTCAGGCACATCTGGATACGGTTCAGCATGTGATTGTCGCCATTGATGATATTGAAGATTCACTGCTGACCGTCCGACATCTGCGCTTAAATTATCCTGACATGTCTTTATGGGTACGGGCACGTAACCGGCATCATGTCTATCTACTTCAGGAGCTGGGCGTGGAAAAAATCTGGCGAGAAACCTATGCTTCTGCACTAGAACTAAGTCAGTGTTTGCTAGTTCAGCTGAGCGGACTGTCTGAAGAACAGGCGCAACAAAAGATCCATGAGTTTCATACTCATGATCAGAAACTGCTCAATCGTCAATTTCATCCGGATACGGAGAGTCCGTTTAATTTCGCAGGCTCAAGGAATACACTGGCAGAACTGGAGCATCTTCTTGCTCAGGATCAGCTAAAAAAAGCACCAGAACAGGATACGGACACGCAACAGGACAACAACGCTTCAGGAATTGATGCCATAAGAGATGATCTGGCATAACTTGTGTTTTACAATAATGCCACCATTAAAGCAGGGTTATGGAGAATTTTATGTCTGATTTACGCCAACGCTTTTTTATTGAAGATAGCCCTGTTCGTGGTGAAGTGGTGCATCTTGAAGAAGCTTTACAAACAATTTTGGCCCAGCGTGACTATGCGCCTGCAGTAAAAATCCTATTAGGTGAAATGCTGAGCGCCACTGCACTATTGGCCAGCACCCTGAAAATTAAAGGGCGTATCAGCCTACAAATTCAGGCTTCAGGCACATTTAAATGGGCAATGGCTGAATGTAACCATCGCGGTGAAGTACGTGCACTGGCGGATTACGAAGAAGATCCACACTTTCAGGCAGCAGAAGATAGCAGCACAGTTTTAAAATCACTGACTAATCCAGTGCTGTTTATCAATATCGAGCCTGAATTTGGTGAACGTTATCAGGGTATTGTTCCGCTTGATCAGGAAAATTTGGCTGGCTGTCTGATGCAATATTATGACCTGTCTGCCCAGATTCCGACACGTATCGTGCTGGCCAGTGACAACAATCGTGCAGGCGGTTTACTGATTCAACTGCTACCGCGTAACAGTGAAGAAGAACAACGCCGTGTCGATGAAGACTTATGGCCACGTTTGACCATGCTGACTGAAACATTAAAAACAGAAGAACTGGTCACTCTGGAGGCCAATGAAATTCTCTATCGTTTATATAACGAAGAAGAAGTGCGCTTACCAGAAGTAGAACATTTGCAGTTTGGCTGTACCTGTTCTAAAGAACGTTGTGCGATTGCCTTACAGCAGATTGGTGTAGAATCGGTTCGTGAAACTTTAGAATTCCAGAATCCAATTGAAATGGACTGTCAGTTCTGTAATAGCCGTTATATTTTTACGGCTGAAGAAGCTTTGAGCCTGTTTGGTGAACACCTCAGTTAATAACAGCCCCTGCTCGACTCAAAAAAAGCACTCAATATTGAGTGCTTTTTTCATTTTATATTTTCATAAAATATTGACCAAAATTCCTCATAAAAAAAGATAAATGTACTTAATTTCAAGCTTGCCTCATGATTAAAATTTGCACACCGATAGAATCAGAAGATCAACGGTATTTTCAAAGTAAAAAAATCAAAAAAAATAAGTGGAAGATTTTAAATGAAATTTCGATATTTAATGGGTGTGATGTTATGTGCTGCGCAGAGCTTCAGCTATGCAGTCGAAATCACGGGGACATGGAAAGCCATTGATGACAAAACGGGCTATGCACGTGCTGATGTTGAAATCAGTAAACTCAATGATGGTACTTATCAGGGTAAAGTTATTCGTATCCATGCCATTCCAAATCGTCCTGCACATACCCATTGCTCTAAATGTAAGGGGGCACTGAAAGACGTACCTATTCTGGGTCTCTCTGTCTTATCAGGTCTAAAACCAAATCCAGAAAAGAAAAATGAATTCGTTAATGGTTCAATTCTCGATCCACTAACCGGCAATGTCTATAAAAGCAAGGCAACGCTGAATTCCCGAGGCAATGTGCTGACGCTTCGTGGCTATGTAGGTACACCCATGCTCGGACGAACAGTATCCTGGGTGAAAGTCGAATAAATCTCATTTTTTATAAATTCTCATCTGCAAGCTGTCTGGCCAGATCAAAGGCTTGGACAGCTTAAAATCATTATCTTTATCCCATTCCTTATCACGTAAATACTTACTCATTCTCATCATGCTGAATGAACGTAATTTTTAACTCATATTCATTTTTCTTAATTTAATGTGATTATTGACTGGTATTTAGTGTATTTTTCACGCTATATTAATCCCATAATTTTTTTATGCCTTTAAGAAGTTAAATATATTTTCAATAGCATGGGGTAATGTGGCAATGAGATTCAAACTGCTTTGTTCTATCATTCTTACAGCAGCAAGCACCATCAGTCTATCTGCTTTCGCCAACAGTGACCCATTACTTGGCCACTGGAAAACCATTGATGACCGTACTGGTTATTCCCTGGCAGATGTGGTGATTAGTAAGGATGCTCAGGATCGCTATATTGCCAAAATTGTGCATGTTCGTGAGATTCCAGGGGCAGCTCGACAGCAGACTTGCACCCTATGCAAAGGCGCATTGAAGGATCAGCCGCTCATTGGACTGACGATGCTTAAGGGACTGAGTAGTCATCCCGAGCATAGCAATGAATTTATTAACGGCACTCTGCTCGACCCGGTTTCTGGACAGCTTTATCAGGCCCGTGCCCGCCTGAAAAATAATGGCAGGCATCTTACCATTCATAGTCGTGCTGAAGGTGCACCGGTCGGACGCAATATGACCTGGATTAAAAACTAGTTTCGAATTCAGATTATTAAGAAAAGCTCCTTAGGAGCTTTTTTATTTTAGGTCATGTGATAATTCACATGAATCTATTAATCTTATGCCAATCTCATCACACTTTGTGCTATTGATTTTGTTACATTTTATGAATAAATTAGAGTAATAAATCTAATACGAATAATCATTGATCAACAGGCATGTTATGAAGAAAATTTTAAGTCGCTTAATGATGGGGATCACATTGGCAACAGCAGCAGGTTTAAGCTTTGCTTCTGAAGATCCACTACTGGGGAAATGGAAGACTATCGATGATCAATCCGGTTATTCTCGTGCTGATGTCGAAATCCGTAAAAAACCAGATGGCAGCTATGAGGGAATTATCGTAGAAACCCGTAGCCTGCCAGGTGCAGAAAAACTGGGAATCTGTAGCAAATGTCCAGGACAGCTTAAGAATAAACCATTTATTGGCTTGCCATTTATCTGGGATTTTAAGGCAGACCCCAAAAAACCTCACGAATTCCATGATGGCAAGATACTTGATCCAATCAGCGGTAAAGTTTACAAAGGTAAAGCACGTTTAAGCGCCAATGGCAAACGCCTGACCCTGCGTGGTTATGTAGGCGTTTCGGTTATCGGACGCAGTGTTACCTGGATAAAATACTAATTTTTGTCAGTTTTCCATGCCCCTGTTTCAGGGGCTTTTTTAATGGTTATGATTTGAAACAATTAAGTACAAATAAAAACTGTTTCCCTTAGCCCAAACTCATAATAATGAATTGAAGACGGTTATTTTTTATTCACACAATGATCTATCTTCAGCTGCAATTCAATCTGCTACGGACTCTGGAACCTCTGGAACGGAGTATCCATGCAACAAGTATTCCTCAATTGATAGGCATGGGTAAATGTGTGTTGCAAACAGCGGATGGTTTGCAAATGACAGATAAAACTATAAAAACAGATGCCCGCCTAGATCTTTGTTTCCCTGCTCAGACTGAGCTGTTCAGGTTCAAGCAGGATTTCCACAGGATAGGAGTTCCTCTTCTAGGCAGGGTGCTGGTTCAACTAGCATCCCATACCGTTAGGGCACAGCGCAGCGGCCATAAAATATTATGGCATTCCCCTACTTCAGGACGACCTTCCTTTCTGAATGTCTCAAGCCTGGCTGTTTAAGGAGTAGAGCTATGACTACAATTCAATATAGAGAAAACTTTTCCAACGGTTATATCCCCTCTGAAATCATGGATGATCGTACCTTTGATTTGTTCCACTTTTCTGAAGCATGTGGCCAAAGTCCGGAATGGGTGATGCAACTCATTGAACATGGAATTTTGCCGAACCGTTCTAAAACGCATCCTGGTACCTTCCTCGGGGAAGATATTACTCGAGCACAACGGGCTTACCGTTTGCAGCGTGATTTTGATGCTTCCTTTAGTGCCGTTGCCATGATGCTGGATCTCATTGATGAAGTGCAGGAATTACGTCGCGAGGTGAAACATCTGCATTTCAAGTAATGCCTTTTAATGTCCGGTCTGCTTGAGTTAGATCAATGCGGACTAGGGCATATTTTGCTTTTTTCTTTTATTTTTTGAGTGATAAATATCCCTATGAAAACCAAAGACTGCAATAAAAAGATCAAATATATGTTCCCAGAATACCGTGATTTAATTGTGCAATTACGTGAGGAAAATCCGTACTTTGCCCGACTGTTTGAGGAACATAGTGAATTGGACAAACAGATTAGTCAGCTTGAACTCGATCCAGTCAATCATATCAATGATGATATCGATGCGATTAAACGCAAAAAACTAAAACTGAAAGACGAGATTTATCGCATGCTGAAAAACTCTGAAGCCGATCCGCTTACCTAAATGAGAACAGCTTTCTCAACCAAGAATGTTTCAATATAAGGTTTAATCATCCGTTTTATCTACAATGTGATTATTAAATGATTTCGGTTCTTAAATAAAGAATCTGTCCAAATAAAAAAGCCCGCATGATGCAGGCTTTTTCAGACTTAAAAGTAATCGAATTATGCTTGTTCGATGTCTTTCATGGTCAATTTAATACGACCACGGTTGTCAACGTCAGCAACTTGTACTTTCACTTCCTGACCTTCTTTCAATACGTCAGCCACGTTGGCAATACGTTCGTTAGAGATTTGAGAAATATGAAGCAGACCGTCAGTACCTGGCAGGATGTTCACGAATGCACCGAATTCAACGATACGAATCACTTTACCTGTGTAGATTGTGCCTGGCTCAACTTCAGCAGTCAGTGCCTGGATTTTTGCAATCGCAGCCTGTGCAGCAGCTTTAGTTTCACCAAATACGCGTACTGTACCGTTATCTTCGATGTCAATCGCAGCTTTAGTTTCTTCAGTGATTTGACGGATAGTCGCACCACCTTTACCAATCACGTCACGGATCTTGTCAGGGTTGATGTTGATCACTTGGAAAGTCGGCGCGTGCATAGAGATTTCTGGACGAGCACGTGAAATCACTTGATTCATTGCGTTCAGAATGTGCATACGACCTGCATAAGCCTGGTTCAATGCAACTTCCATGATCTCTTCAGTAATACCTTCGATCTTGATGTCCATTTGCAGCGCAGTAATACCGTTGGCAGAACCCGCTACTTTAAAGTCCATATCACCAAGATGGTCTTCGTCACCCAGGATGTCAGAAAGAACTGCGAAACGTTCGCCTTCTTTCACCAGACCCATTGCGATACCCGCAACTGGTGCTTTAAGTGGAACACCGGCATCCATCAATGATAGAGAAGCACCACATACAGACGCCATTGAAGATGAACCATTAGATTCAGTGATGTCAGATACGATACGGATCACGTACGGGAAGCGGTCAGCTGCTGGAAGCACAGCTTGAACACCACGACGAGCCAGACGACCATGACCGATTTCACGACGTTTAGGACCAGACTCACGACCTGTTTCACCTACAGAATATGCAGGGAAGTTGTAGTGAAGCATGAAGTTATCAGTTTTAGTACCGGCCAGGGTATCTACCATCAACGCATCACGAGTATTACCCAGAGTAGTAGTTACCAATGCCTGAGTTTCACCACGTGTGAATAATGCAGAACCGTGAGCGCGGTCTAATACGCCAACCTGTACATCAAGGGCACGAACAGTTTTAGTATCACGACCATCAATACGTGGTTTACCAGACAGGATGTTGTCACGTACGGTACGGTATTTAAGATCTTCAAATAATTCGTTTACGTCATCAGCAAGACCTGTTTCGTCGCCTTCTGGAACGAACTGAGCGAGTGCTTCTGCTTGAAGTGCATCAAGTGCTGCATAACGGTCTTGTTTCACCGCAATGGTATATGCTTCAGAGATTTTCGCTTCGAATGCTTCTTTCAGTTTTGCACGAAGGTCTTCGTTTTTCTCAGGAGCCACCCAAGTTGATTCTTTCGCACCAGCTGCAGTCGCGAATTCTTTGATTGCTTGGATCGCGATTTGCATTTCATCATGACCGAACAATACTGCACCCAGCATTTGGTCTTCTGAAAGTTCTTTCGCTTCTGATTCAACCATCAGTACTGCAGATTCTGTACCTGCAACCACAAGGTCAAGATCACTTTCTTTCAATTGTTCAAAGCTTGGATTTAGAACGTATTCACCGTTGATCAGACCCACACGTGCCGCACCGATTGGACCACGGAATGGTGTACCTGCAATCGCAAGTGCTGCAGAAGTACCCAGCATTGCTGCAATGTCAGCTTCCATAGTCTTGTCAGAAGATACAACAGTCGCAGTCACCTGGATTTCGTTATAGTAACCTTCTGGGAACAATGGACGGATTGGACGGTCGATCAGACGTGAAATCAGCGTTTCAGCTTCAGATGCACGGCCTTCACGTTTACCGTAACCACCAGGAATACGGCCAGCTGCGTATTGTTTTTCTTGATAGTTAACAGTCAGTGGGAAAAAGTCTTGACCTGCTTTAGCAGTTGGTTGAGCAACAACAGCAACTAATACAGTTACGCCGCCCATAGTAATCAATACAGTATTGGCTTGACGCGCAACACGACCTGTTTCTAGGACAACCTGATGTTGGCCAAATTGGAATTCTTTACGAACAATATTAAACATCGACATGTTTTATTTTTTCCTGATTTTATTCTAGTGGAGACCCCTAAGGTTTGGCATTCACATCCATATGGACGGGTAAATGACAAAGCTTAGAAGCCGACCTCACCAGAAATAAACACTATTTTTAAACACAAAGAAGGAGCGAACATTCGCCCCTTCCCCTGATCTAGCCAAAGGCTAAACCGACTTTAGTTTTCAGCAATAAAGCACAAGGCATGCAATAAACCCGAAAATAAAGTTTAAATCGAATTAACGACGTAAACCTAAAGCACCGATCAATGCAACATAACGACCATGGTCTTTACCATTTAGGTAGTCAAGAAGCTTACGACGTTGGTTAACCATACGGATCAGACCGCGACGGCTATGGTGGTCGTGTTTGTGCTCTTTGAAGTGACCTTGTAAGTCATTGATTTGAGCAGTTAAAAGAGCTACTTGAACTTCTGGTGAACCAGTGTCGTTTTCAGCGCGAGCGAATTTAGCAATGATCTCTGCGCGATCTGCGTTTGTTAAAGCCATTCGATTTCTCCGAGATGCTTATATATCTTGATAAAAATCAAAGTAATGAGAATTCAATACATTGACTGCCGTGCATCACTACAGCAAGTTGCATATTTTAAGGGAAATTGCGTCAGATTGCAAAAATAGATCATGAATTTTAAGGATTTCGGCTGCCAGCGGTCTTTGCTTATTTACTGATATGAAGAAATCCCATATGGTTCAATTTACACATAATTTCAGGAATTAGACCTGATTTGGCTTACGAGTAGCTGTTTAGATAACTGCAGAAATTAACTGATCTTTTTATATTTAAAATATTTCTGGTAGAGCTTAGAAATAAATGATAAAAAAAAGCCCGAGTAAACTCGGGCTTTTTCGCGCTGTAGTTTCTTCTATTATCATTTTTTATTTATTGTTTTTTTTAGTGCGTTTTACGCTTTATTATTTTCAAATCTTCCTGACTAAAAATAACTTCCTTGTGTGGTATATTTTGCCATATTGTCGAAATGCTTATAGAGGCATTTATCCTCACTCGCTGTAAGCCATTGCGTACAAAATTATCATCGAAATTTGCAAAATATTACACTTATATATCTTTTAATTACGTTATTTACTTAAATTTACTTATTCTGCCAACTTTATTGAACTATAAGATTACGACAAAATTCCATTAACGGCAGATATAAAAAAGCCTTGTAGTCTCTCCCAAAACTACAAGGCTTAGCGGCTGTAAGTTTCCTCTTTCACTTACTTCACTGTAAGTTCGCTGTCTGGTGACATTCTTGTTCTTATTATGCGATTTATACCCAACTTTCCGTGTTGAGTTCTTTTGTGTGACCAATCTTCTCAAAAACCGAGTAAAAGCTCCATGCGCCAATTTCCTGAATCCATGTAAGCATTTACCTACAAAAGTTATTTATTTTTTGCCAATAAATTGTTGCATTGTTCAAGTATTTTTCCGCTTAAACCACTCTTTCGTGTGGTTCTGACACATAGCGCTTGTGTAAATGCATCACGATCTACCAGCAAGCTCACAACTTTTTTGGCCCGGGTAATCGCTGTATAAATCAGTTCCTTACTCAGTAAATTTTTAGCCTGTTGATCGAGTACTACAGCCGTATGAGTAAATTCTGAACCTTGCGATTTATGAATCGTCAAAGCAAATGCCGTTTCGATACTTTTTGGCAAGCGGGTCGCCAGTACCCATTTTTCCAGATTCGGGAAATACACTTCAAATTGTGACTGTCCTTGTTGTTCTCTCCAGAAACAGATTCCAATATCACCATTGGACAGACCCAGCTGATAATCATTATAAGTCATCATCACTGGTCGGCCGGTATACCAGTCGCCCTGTTTTAACTTGCCTACACTGGCCAGAAAACGCTGTTCAATCTGCTGATTGATTTTATTCAAACCCAGATCACCATGCCGGATTGCTGTAAGAATCCGGTAATGATCAAAGTACTGAATTGCCTGCTGCATATATTGCTCGAAACCAGCCTGATCTTGAGCCTGCTTGATCGCGTCCGCATAGGCCTGATAGCCATACATCAGTTGATCATAATATGGGTCTAACTGTAGACGTGTAGTTGGGTTTATTTCTGGCAGATATTGCAGTTGCAACTGGTCAATTTCCACCTGGTCCAGTGCAATTGCTTGCAGCTCACTCGCAGCAACCACTTGCTGTTCAAACTGGTTTAAAACTGATGCCGGAACATGCTCCTGCTGGATAAAGTGTGCCATTGCACCAATCCGGGCGCCTGAAGCAAAACGGCGCGTCGTGATTAAATTGACCCGGTTATCTGCCAGAACAGAAGTCTGCTGCAAGTCTGCCAGCACAGTGCCAACATCCACCGAGGCCAGTTGGTCTGCATCGCCTAACAGAATTAAGCGGGCTGAATCTGGCACTGCAGCAAGGAGCATCTGTGACAGGCTTAAGTCCAGCATGGATGCTTCATCGACCACGATCACATCATAAGGCAAAGGCTGCTTGGCATGAAACCGGGGGCGTCCCAACCGCCCCAAGCCCAGTAAGCGGTGCAAAGTAACAGGTTGAACCTGCTTTAAAGTCTCCAGCTCAAAAGCTTGTAATTTTTCACTATGTAAAGCTTTCTGCAAGGCTTCCTGCATCCGCTGCGCCGCTTTACCCGTCGGAGCGGCCATCGCAATTCGGATATTAGGCAAGGCTTCATGCAGTACAGCAATCATATGTGCCAAGGTATAGGTCTTACCGGTTCCTGGCCCACCGGTGATAATATTCAGCCCCTGCTTGGCGACCATTTCCAGCGCTTGCTTTTGCTGTGGATCTGTCAGGAGGTTACGATCACGCTCACTTAAATCAACCGGCGTGATGGCTTGTGACTTGATCCGGGCGATCTGGGTGGCGACCGCCTGCTCCAGCTGCCAGTAGCGGTATAAATACAATTGCTGGTTCTCAAAAATAAAAGGTGCAATACCCTGAGCCTGCTGACTCCGATCCAGCACCAGATGATGCAATAGAGTGGTTTGCTCGGCACTAGCCGGAATACAACTATTGCCCTCCTGCATCGCTTCAAGGAGCTGCTGAATCAGCAATTTTGCGGCAGCATCAAAGGTCGCCGAACTGAACGGTGGCTGACATAGATAGTCAATCCAGGCCATTAAATGGGCTGATTGCTGAGACACGTGAATTTGCTCATTTTCCACACAGTTATCCTCAAAGTTATCCACAGGATAATCTTCTGTTTAAACTCTTAAAATTTTATAAATCATTAAAATTATGCTGATTTTTTCTGCTCAAAATAGCCCAGAATTTCATCCAGTTTCAGAATAAATTCCAGACCTGGCTGCCAGTGATAAGCACCTTGTTCAGCCTGACCATTCATACCGCGCAAATACAGATAAGTTGCCCCACCCAGATGCTGCTGCATATCATACCCCTGCATGTTCACGCTTAGATAACGATGCAATGCCACCAGATATAAGGCCGCTTGCAGCCAGTAACTGGAGTGAGTCATACTCTGCTGGATGGCCTCGGCGGTGTAATGCTGCTGATCCGGCCCGAGAAAATTGCTTTTATAATCGGCAATATGATAGCGCTGGCCATCAAAATAAACCAAATCAATAGACCCGGTCAGATAGCGTGCTGATTTTGCCTCATTAAAATCAGGCATGAGGATATCATGCTCGGCAAACAGTTGCTGGATCTGACGAATCTGTAACGGCACATCGGTTAAAGACAGGTAAAACGGGAACTCGGACAGATACGCGCCTTGCTGCAACTGTTCCAGACTGAAGTTTTCCTGTAGGGGTGCAGCCAGAATTTCTTTGAGCCAGTCATGAACCCGATTGAGCAGAAGATCTTCAATCATCTCATCAATGAAATGATCGAATGCCTGCCGAAAAACGGCTTCTACATCCAGTTGCGCTGCTGTCTCAGCAGGCGTCATCTGCGCCATTTCCTGTTCGAAAAACTGGATAAAAGGTTCATCATCCAGTTCTGCAAAATAGCGCTGAAACTGCCCTAAGAAGTTCAACCATTCAGAGTGATCGAATGTTTGAGCTGAACGGAAAAACTGCTGCCATTCCTGACGATAAGCTTCACTCTGATCATGCAGACGAATTCCGGTCAGGATTTTATAATTCAGGCTGGAGAGTACTTTTTGCATACTTTGCTGCAATTTCTCCGGCTGCATTTGACCTTGACGAGCCACCTGACTGAACAGGGTCTGTAAATTCACACAGGCCGTCTGATAGCCCTGAGTAAATGCCTGCTGTAACAATGCACGAACATGAAAGGCCTGATGAAATTTCTCTTTCAGTTCCTGCCAGATTTGTGGTGCGGTATTTTTAAAACGGCGGCGGATTTCCAGATTCCAGTAACTGCGATCCTGAAAATCGATATGCTCAAAAATACTGTGCAAGAAGGTTCCGGCCACCGTGCCTTTAGGAAAATTCAGCTTGATCCAGTCCAGTGGTTGACTGGCTGCCTGCTGTTCCAGTTCTAGCAGATTCATTTCATCTGCAGCACTGTCTGGATGTTCAGAAGCGATGACCAGATCATCCTGCAATATTGCCTGATGCGGGAGATGCTGTGACAGTGCAGTAAAACTGGTTTTGGTCCGTGGATAGAACTGTCGCTCCGGTAAAGGATGAGCCTGCATCTGTAACGGTGCTTCTGTCTGTTTTGCCACAATTCTAGGCGGCTCAGAAGCCAGAGGTTGTTCCAGCAGACTTAGGGCATGCTGAAAGGCCGCCTCACCTTGTCCACGCCAGAATGCCAGACCTGAATCCGCTTGTCCGCTCTGGTCTTGCAGCATGGCATAAATCCGGTGACTGGCCCGGGTCAGTGCCACATACCAAAGCCGGTGATTTTCTGCGGCATTCCGGGCCGCATTTTGCAAAATCGCCTGCTCATGCAAGTCCTTATGATTAACTGCAATCACTCGGGATTGTTCCAGTACATTTTCCGCGGCTGACAGGGAAAAGTTCAGATTCCCTTTATTTACATCAAAAGGCGCATCGGCACCTAACAGGAACACCACTTTGAATTCCAGACCTTTGGAAGCATGGATAGTTAAGAGCTGTACCCCATGATCGCCAGAGAGTTTACGTTCTTTTTCGTTGTCCTTGCCTGAAGGTGATTGCAACTGACGCAGATACCAGTGATACAGCTTTTGAGCACCCTGATAATATTCACTTTGCTGGCACAGAATTTCGGTCAGGTGACGTAAATTCACCACTACCCGTTCATTGTCCAGACTCTGGCTCGCGACCAGATTGGTCCAGACCTGAAACAGGTTTAAGGCATAATTCCAGGCAGTCAGAAACCCTTTTTCAAACCACATTTCCCGGATGGCATCAAAGTCGGCAATATAACGGCTCAGACCTTCGCTCTGCTCTTGCAGTTCAATCAGCTTTTTCAGGTTAAAGCCCAATAACCGGGTCAATAAAGCGCGTTTGACTTTGGCCTCGTTGAAAGGTTCCATGATCGCGGTCAGAACAGCTGCAACATCCTGAGCCACCGGGCTGGCAAAGATGCTCTGCTTGGATTCCTTATAACAGGGAATCCCCATGCGTTGCAGACGCTGTTTAACCTGTTCCAGTGCATAATGGCCAAAACTGAGAACTGCAATATCATCCGCTTTTAAGTGCTGAACGTTGTCACCCTGCTGAAAATATAGCTGCTGCTGTTCAGACTGATTCAATAACTGGCGGATTTTCCAGACCACCTGATCCGCTTCAACATCCTGTTCACCGAGTTGAATCCAGCGCAGTGGATGCGGATTGCTCAGCGTTTTATCGATTAAATCCGGATGTGGCCGACTTCCCGCCTGAATCAGGGTGTAATGCACCTGTTCACCAAAATCCATCTGGCGTTGAAACAACGCGTCCACCACCTCGACTAAAGGTTTTACCGAGCGATGGTTCTGGATCAGAGTATATTCACGGCCCTGCTTTTGCCGCACGTCGGCACGCGCCTTGTTATAGGTCAGCATGTCGCCGCCACGAAAACCGTAAATCGCCTGTTTCGGATCGCCCACCATGATCATACAGCCGGCTTTGACCCGGTTCGGATCACGCCAGATTTTAGCCAGCAGATCATCCTGATCCTGATTGGTATCCTGAAACTCATCCACCAGAATCAGTGGATAACGCGCCTGTACAAACTGGGCAAAACGCTGGCCTTGCTGTCCCTTTAAAGCTTCAGCCAAGGTTCGAATCTGTTGGGAAAATGTGGTTTCGCCCTGTTTTTGCAGGGTTTGTGGCAGACGGTTCTGCACACTGCGAATAATATGATATTCAAGATAGGTGATCAGCTGCTTCAGCTGTGCATCCATCTTCTCTTTGACCTCGCACAATCCATCAATGGCCTGAATCAGGCTATGTTGCAGAATCTTCTGCTGCTCTGCTTCCGGACAGCTTTTGTTAAACACTTGTGTCGTCGGCTGAAAATCGGTTTTCTTACGGCGCAAATAACACAGATTCAATAAGATCGCATGCAGTTCTGGATCAAAAAAGCTCATCACACCTTTGGTTTTCAGTGCCGCCATCCAGGTCATAAAGTTTTCACAAACGTCACTTAATCTGGTGAAAAAACTCTTATGAAAATACTTCGGAGAATTCTGGCAATACTCCCGAATGATCTTAATTTCATGTTCATGCACATCGAATAAGCGCTGGATGCAGTGCTCTAGTTCAGTCAGATCCCATTCGACTTTTTCTACCTTCTGAAAGTATTGCACACGGAAATTTAGAGCATCACGAACCAGTCCGGTATAGTGTTCTACCGGTTTCAACAGGTTTTGCAGATATAGATAATTGATCATATATTGCGGCTGCTGCTGGATCCATTCTCGCAGCACGTCATGAATCAGCTGCTGGATATATAGGTCCTGATCTTCAGTCAGTTCGGCCCGTTCAATCTTGCCGCTTTCAAAGGCAAATTCACGCAATAATTTCTGGCTAAAGCTGTCCAGTGTTCCGACAAATAGCTCATCCAGCTGGTTCAGTACCAGACGCAGACGGCGCCGGGCATAATCCATGCGTGAGCCATAATCTTTTAATACCTGCTGAAATAGTGGATCCGATTCAGCCTGGATTTTGGCGGTGATTTCGACCGAATTCAGCTCCTGATGACGCTGAATGAAGGCTAGCGTTTCCTCGACTCTGAGACGTACCCGGTTTTTCAGTTCAGCTGTAGCTTTACGGGTAAAGGTTGTGGCAATGACCTGATGCGGATAATACTGATCCAGAAAAATCCGTACCATCAGGCTGGATAAAGTATAAGTTTTACCGGTCCCCGCCGAAGCTTCAATCCAGTGCAGGCCGCTAAAGCGCATGTCCTGAATCGGATTGGTTGAAATCTTTTTACTGCTCTGGTTCGGTAACATGGTCATTATTCTTTTATCCATTCCAGATGTTCATGAATCGGCGCATATAGCGCATGGGCAAAATCATGGCAACAGCGTTGCAAGGCCAGATCCGGGTCCTGATCCTGCAAAATAAACTGCCAGTCCTGATGCAGCTGACTGGATTCATCACTGGCCAAAGGCTTGGCACTTTCATAGCTGTTGTTCCAGGCCTTTAGCAGTTCCTGCATCTCGGCAATAGTGATCTGCCCCTGTTCATTTTCAGTCCATTCCCAGGCCTTTTTCATCAGCAATTCGGCAGGCAATACCAGCGGCTGGGTCTGTCCCACTTCCCAAGCTTTCAGCCAGGCCTGTAAATGATGACGTGCCTGACTAGAACGCAGTCCGGAGAATTTCAGGGTTTTATTACTGAAAATGACAATCCGTTCCAACTGCGGCGACAGTTCATCATTATTCAGATAGGCTAGCCAGAGCAGATATTCCAGCCAGACCTGTGCCCGACGTTTTTCCGAAGCGGAGGAAGACTGCATGCTGAGCCAGTAACTGCTGTGCGGCACTTGCGGCAAGGTAATATGAATCAGCAGTTCAGGGTTATATTGCCAAGTTTGCTGCGTTACAGGTGTCAGCTCTTTATTCAGCTGCAATAAACGTTCTTTTAGCGATTGCTGTTCCTGCTGACTGCTGAGCCAAGTCGCTTCCTGAGTTTTTCCGACCGGCAAACGATCCAGCATCAGCTGTGGCTCAATCTCTTGATCCTGTTGTAGTAGGAAATCACGGACCTGATACTGTTCCAGTTTATTCAGCAATAAGGGTTCTCGGGAACTTGGCAGATCGGCATATCTCACACTGGAAATACCGACACTTTTCAGGAATAGACGTGCCGGGAAGATCATGTCACGAATCCACTCATCCCCTTTCAGCACCCGGATTTCTTTCTGCATCAGTGCCGGATAATGGGCATTGATCCAGCTGCTGCGCTTGCCCTCTGCACTGCGAATATATTCTGCCACAGCAAACCACTGGGTCTGATAACGTGGAGTATGAGATTCGACGTAACCGATCGGGTCAAAAGGCTGTAATGGATGCACATGATAGAGTTGACGGATATGCTTGGCGACGCTCAAACCATTCATCTCAAGCGTTTCATCGACTTCAGCATCGGGCTGGTCTGACTGGCAAATCAAGGCAATATGCTGGATCAGTTCCTGCAATGAAGTGGATGGATCACGCGCTTCACCATCATCAACATCAAAGCCATTATAGAACAGCCATAAATTGTCCTGCGCCAGTAGCAATGCATCCAGAAAAGCACCCTGGTCATCATCCAGACGGGAACGATCCCCTAATTGCGGCTTCAGACTGTTCATCAGGTCAAATGGCACCTGCTGATTCCGGCTCGGGAATTTACCGGTATCCAGATTCAGCATCACCACCAGCTTATACGGCAACGGACGGATCTGGCCGATTTGACTAAAGGTAATTTGTCCGGTCGGCTCGGCCTGATCCAGTTGCATCTCCAACGTATTCTGAATTTCTTCCAGTACATAAGGCAATGGCAGACTTAAGGCGACCAGCTCCTGGCTGGCCTGCGGATCATCCTGATCATGGTAATCGGCCAACGTCAGCATCCGCATCTGCTTGTCAATGATTTCTGCGACCGTCTTTAAGGACTCAACCCCGGCTTCACGGAACTCATTCAAGTCTTCACGCAGATATTCCAGCCAAGTTTTTACCGGGGTACGTTGTCCCTGTTCATGCAAAATCAGCCAGTCACGGCGCTGTACCAGATCCTGATAAATCTGGATCAGAGTCGAGATCAGAGGAAAATCACTACTCAAGACCCGAGCATAGCTTAAGGTATCCTGAAACAGGACATGTTCCGGAACTGCAAGCCCGAGTGCCAGCCGATCCAGCGCAAACTTAAAACTGAAGCGGTAGTCTTCATCACCGGCAGTCAGGCTTTGCTGTAAATGCTGCTGATCCAGACCGCGTTTAAAGCCCGCTTCGCCCAGTAACTGCAACATGCGCTCAACTTGCGCGTAGTCCAGCGCATATAGTTGCTGGGTCGCATTCAGGCTGAGCCAGTCGGCAAAATCTTCGATACTGAAACGTCGATGCACCAGCTGAATCCGGCCCAGTACCGCGCGCCAGGCATTGCTGACATCGAGTCGGGATACCCCGGCAATCTGAATCGGTAAATATAGATTATCTTTTTGCAGACGCTGGCTATGGCCTTCCCGTTCTCGTGGCGGCGGTGCAAAGACACTCCGAATCGCCGGTTCCAGCTCTTTCAGATTCGGGGCCAGTACCAGAATATCGCTCGGCTGCCGTGGGGCATCTTCGGTACCTTGGGCCAGCCAGTGAATCATCTGTTCTTTTAAAACTTCCAGCTGGCGCAGTGAGGAATGACAGACATGAATTTGTACCGAATCATCATCTGGTTTGAGCGGATACTGGTGTTTTTCTGGTTCCAGCAGGTACAGAATATCCGACTGGATTTTGGCCAGTAACTTGTCTTGATACTCATCCACGAAAGCATCGGCCCAGAGACCTTCTTCACCCGAAGACAGTTTAGATAATAACGAGAAATGATCACGCGCCTGTTTGCCAAAGCGGGTCAGCAAGGGATGACGCGATTCCCGATCTTCGGCGTTAAAGTTCAGCTGAAAGGCTGCAAAGAAATACTGGATTTCGGTATCAGTCGGCAAACGTCCCTGCGATTTTTCAAATTTCCTGATGAAACGTTCCTGCACACCGAGGTCATAACGCGCTTTCCAGTCCGGATCGACACTATCGGCCCAATATTCCTGTGACGGGTTAAAGTGGAAAATATAAATATCGATGTATTGACCGAGACGGCGCAAGAAATCCAGCTGACTCGGTGGTAATTCTAGCAAGGTAAAGACCACGACCTGTTCTGGTAAACGTTTTAAAGCCTGTGCCTGAGTATCTTCATTTTCCAGACGTTCCCAGTACATCTGTTCGATGTCCAGAATCTTGGCATAATCATCCTGAAAGACATGCTGCCACAGCCAGCGCTGCCAGGCTTCCAGTTCGCGTGCCTGAATCTTGACGAAGTCTGCCACCGGAATTTCATGGCCATTTTCATCTTTAGGAATATAGATCATCTGTTCAAGGTCGAGCGCAATATCCTGCCCCCAGGACGCCAGCCAGTTAGTCGGACAACGGCATTCCTGTGGCGGACAATTCCGCGCGCAATAGCCACGGTAATCCATATAATGACTAAACAGGCGCGAGACCTGTTCAGATACCCAGTACAGCATGCTTTGTTTTTTCAGCTGCTTCTCTGTGCCCTGTTCCAGACGATCTGCGCTGTCATAAATCCGTTTGATAATCGAATACAGTGGATGATCGACCTCTAATGGAATCTGCTCAGGCAAAATGCATTTACGTAATGCCTGAAATACCCGCCATTTAATAATAATTCGGGGAATATTGGCTTCACGAACCTGTTCAACTTCTTTTGGATTATTTAGCACCCACTGATAAGAGGTCCATTGAAAGGCACGGATCCGATGATGAAACTGGGTATTGGCACTGATGCCCTTTTTCTCGGCAATTTTTTGGGTCAGCCAGGCCTCGACTGCAGGAGATGGCACAATAAAATGCCGCGGCTGTAACACAGCCAAGGGATTTTTTGCGCTCTGGTTGACGATACGCAGCATACTATCCAAAAGCACATCAATGCGTTGACTCTGAATAACATGAATTGCCATCGTTTCCCCTGAAAAATGAGATGGAGCAGTACTACAAAATGATAAAGATTATTTACTATACTTACCGAACTGTCTATGTCACTTTAAAACTCATACTTCAGTCAAAAAAGTTCTTTGAAAAAAGCATCTTATTGATGTTTGAACAGAAAAAAACAACATCTAGCTTTAGGTAATGCCCATGAAATTAGACAAAATTCCAGATCGTATCGATCCAAGTTTAGATTTAGACAGAATTCGCAACGAGTGCTTAGAGCTAACCAAAAAACGTGCCTATTATTCTGCCGGAGCAGCTGTGATTCCGGTGCCATTTCTGGACGTGGTCATTGATGTCGGCATTCTGTCGCAACTGATTCCGGAGATCAATGCCCGCTTTGGTCTAGCCCCTGAACAGATCAGTGTGTTTGATCCTGCAACTAAACAGGTGCACTGGAATGAACTGCGTAAACGCGGAATCGAGTTTTCCGGTCTGGTAGTGGCACGTACAGCAGTCAAAAAATCTTTGAACAATGTTGCAGCGAAAGTGATCACAAAGCAAGTCACAAAATTCATTCCGCTGGGTGGCCAACTGGTAGCCGCGAGCCTCGGTTATTTTGTCATGAAAAAAATTGCTGAAGCGCATGTGGAAGATTGTTATCGCACAGCAAAAAATATCCAGCAAAAACAAATTGCTCAAGGTAAATAAATTGCCCGCCCCATTTTTTTATCTCAAAACCTTTCAAAACTCAGGCAGATTAATCTGCCTGAAGCTGCTTTAAAATTGTTTTTAAAATTTCGACCCGAGCGGTGTTTTTATCATCAGTGGCGATAATGTGCCATGGTGCCTGTTTTGTCGACGTACGTTCAAACATGTCGGCGGCCGCTTTTAAATAATCATCCCAACGTTCCCGATTACGCCAGTCTTCATCAGTGATTTTAAAGCGCTTATGTGGGGTATCTTCACGCGCCTTGAAACGGGCGGCCTGCTCTTCTTGGGAAATCGCCAGCCAGAATTTAATAATTACGGTTTGATGGTTAATCAGGCTCTGTTCAAAACGGTTAATTTCATCATAGGCCCGCTGCCATTCTGCCGGACTGGCAAAGCCTTCTACCCGTTCTACCAGCACCCGACCATACCAGGAGCGGTCAAAAATACAGATATCATCATCAGTTTGCAGCTTGTTCCAGAAACGCCATAAATAAGGACGATTCAGTTCATATTTTTCCGGCGCCCCGATGGTCTGGATTTCATATTCACGTGGATCCAGCTTTTTCACAATCCGCTTGATCGCTCCACCCTTGCCCGCTGCATCCATCCCTTCAAACAGCAAAATCACATTACGTGGGTCTGAGCGCAGCGCCTTGGCCACCTGAGGAGACAGTTTTTTCAGTTCCGCTTTATAGTCCTCTGTCTTGGCAAGTTCTTGCGAAGGATGCTGCAATAATTCTGGAATTTTGGCCTGTTTCCATCGTCCTTTGGCCCGAACCGGATGATTGGGACAATGTTTTAGCGCCTGCAAAATATACTGTGCAAACTGCTGGTCACGCTGTTTTTCATCTTCTCCATCAATGATCAGCCAGTCTTCGTCTTTAGTAAACCGCTCTCGCAAACGTTGCACGGTGTCGTACTTTTTTTTGTCGCGCCAGTCCAGGCCATGCAGTTTGTGCCATTGCATTTCACTTGGATCCATCTGATCCAGGCGTTTTTGCAGCGTTTTCCAGGGCAAGTCGAACCAGACCTTGACCACATCAACATAATTATTTTTCAGATCCTGCTCAAAGGTACGCATATCTTTCAGATAGGCATCAAACTGGACATCATCAATGGCACCGGTCTGCATCGTGGTTCTGAGCAGATCACTGTACCAGTTGCCAAATAGCACCATGATCTGGCCTTGGGCCGGAATAAACCGTGTATAGGGCTGCCAGAAAGTCTGTTTTTCTCCTAATACTTGCGGCTGATCGGCTTTCACCTGCATATAACGAGGATCTACCCATTCACGTAACTGTTTGACTGCTTCACCCTTACCTGCCAGCTCGATTCCATTGACCAGAACAATCAGGCTTTTGCCATTTTTCTGTCCCTGGGTTTTTCTCAGATCATACTGGGCATTGATCAGCGCAAGGGATAACTGGTCTTCATCCATTAACTGGAAACTTTGTTCTTCTATACGCATGGAGATCCCTCATCTTTTATTCTTGTGGGCAGTATAGCGAGGAGTTTGAAGGCAAAAATAGCGTTAGCAACGTTTTTCACACGATTAGATTGTCTGTTTAAACAGCAAATTGACATTCAAATAAGGAATCATTGATCAATTTGTCATAGCGAGATTGCGCCACACCCTCTAAGATTCTGAGATCGAAAAATCATATTTGAAAATACATGTCCAAACTTGCCCGATTAGATGAACTCTTAGAACAGTATTATCAGCTGAAATATCATACTCAGCCTGAAATTTTAAGCCGTTTACAGGATGTGCAGGCATGGCAAAAGGCACGGATGCATCGTAGCCATCATCAGCATTTTTCTGAAAAAAATAACCAGCTGATGGCCGAATATTTCCTGAACCGGCTCTACGGTGGCCCGGACTTTGACGCACTGGCCGAGCAGATTGCCCGACTGATGAAATATGCGCATAAAGCAGAAAAAATGATTCCGGAAAATGCCCTGAAAACCGGAACTTCAGGCGTAGAACTGGCGATCTTAGCCGTGCAACTGGATGAACAGGTCGCGATCCAGCTTTTAGAGGATTATCCTGCCAACGCACCACTGACCGATGAAATGATGCGTGTGACCTATCTGAAACTGGATCAGGGTGAAGCGCGCTTGAAACAGCTGGCATTGCTGGATCAGCTGGGTGTTAGCCTGGACAAATATATGCGTTCCTTTGTGGTTTATACCGCTTTCAAGATGTGTAAAGGCGCTGCCAATAAATATCATTTTCAGGTGATGTATGAGTTTATGCAGGACGGTTTCCAAGCCATGAAACCGTTAAAGTCGGCAGAAAAATTCGTGCATGACTTTACTGCGATTGAACGTGGCATTATTGATAAGGTGCATTCAGGCGATCCAACACCATTCCAATAATAGATTCCTTTCCCATCCATGATGAGGAAGGCTTGCAGTCCTGCCTGATCCTGATATTTTCAGTTTTTTAGGGCAGGCCATCGCCAGTGATAAATCATATGAATTATTCGATCACTGGCAGTGAAGATTTCCGCCCATATTCCTATTTTTCTGTATATTATTCATAACAATTGCATCATGATTGCTGAATAACATCCAAGAATCTGTCATTATGCAGGCAATGCAAGATTAACCCGATTGATATGTTAGGAGTGACTCCAATGTCGAATGAAAATCAAACGCCTACCCCTACACCCGAGTCGGCACAACAGACAGACAAAGTGAGCCCATTCTTAACCACTCCGCTTCCGCAAGGCGCTCCACAAGGTCAGCAACAATCTCTAGAACAACGCCTGACCGATACGCCTGTGACTGGAACTGTCCCTAAATATAACCTGCCACGCGGTGCCAATACCGGTAACGTCGGTCCAACCACGCACTTCGGCTACAAGACCGTGAGCAGCGATGAAAAAGCCCAGAAAGTGGCTGAAGTATTCCATTCGGTGGCCAGCAAATACGATATCATGAATGACCTGATGTCATTCGGCATTCACCGTCTGTGGAAACGTTTTGCGATTAATATGTCAGGCGTGCGCCGTGGCCAGCATGTGCTGGATATTGCGGGCGGTACAGGCGACCTGGCCAAAGTATTTAGCCGTGAAGTGGGCCCTACCGGTCATGTAGTACTGTCTGATATTAACGAATCCATGCTGAATGTTGGCCGTGACCGTCTGATTGATGCCGGCTGTACCAATGTTGATTTCGTTCTGGCGAATGCGGAAACATTAGAACCATTTGCCGATAACAGCTTTGATCTGGTAACGATTTCTTTTGGTCTGCGTAACGTCACCGATAAAGATGCAGCACTGGCTGCGATGTATCGCGTACTTAAGCCAGGCGGTCGTTTACTGATTCTGGAATTCTCTAAACCAGTCTTCGAGCCATTCTCAAAACTCTATGACCTGTATTCATTCACCGCTTTACCACTCATGGGTAAAATCGTGGCGAATGATTCAGAAAGTTATAAATACCTGGCTGAATCAATCCGTATGCATCCAGACCAGCGCACTTTAAAAGGCATGATGGAAAATGCTGGTTTCCAGAACTGTGATTACCACAATCTGACCGGCGGTATCGTTGCCGTTCACCGTGGCTTCAAGCTTTAAGGGTCGTACCCGATATGTGGTCACTTCTCGCCCTCGGTGCTGTTGAACGCCTGATTCATCATATGATTGATCTGGATGCGATTACCCGCATTCAGCTCAATACTTTGGCTGGCAAAATGCTGCGGGTGGTCATTACTTCACCGCAGCTGTCCGTCGATGTCTTCTTTGATGAGGGCAAGGTTCGTCTAGAACCAACGCCAACCGGCCATACTGAAGAATCTTCGATTTTTGAACAGCGCCCTTATGAAGCCAATAGTACTCAAATTCCTGAAGCAACGGCGACGCTACAGGTGAATAATGTCGTAGAGCTGCTTAAACTGCTGCTTGCTGATGAAGTCGGTAATATTCCATTGCAAGGTGACTATAAACTTCTGCAAGAAATCCAGCGCATCATGCAGCAGGCAGAACCTGATCTGGCGGCGCATTTGAGTCCTTGGATTGGCCCTGCTCTGGCACATGAAATTGGCAAGTTGCAGCTGGCTCCGAAGCATTTAAAACGCACTTTAGAAAGCCAGTTATTTTTCGCTGAAGATGCCCTGAAAGAAGATAGTGGTCTCTTTGCCCCGCGCTGGCAAATGGATGACCTGAATCAGGATACCCGTATCCTGAACCAGAATTTGGATCGCGTCGAAGCCAAAATCCGTCAGCTTCAGGCTCAGATTGAATCTGACGATTCTACTGATCAGCCATTTACTCCTGCTACACCTCATATTCCTTCTCAATACTAGGTACACCGCTTTATGATTCCGCATGTTTCACGTTTACTCGAACTTTGGCGCATCGCCGCGCACTATAGACTCGACACGTTGTTTCCTGCGGAAGAACTTCCTGAAAAAGCCCGGCATATTTTATCTTTAATTCGTATGCATCCGGCAGCCTGGTCCAGCCGTGAGCGTAAAAATCCGCTCAAGCTGAAACTGGCACTGGAAGAAATGGGACCACTGGCAATCAAGCTGGGTCAGTTGCTTTCGACCCGTCGTGACCTGATTCCGCCTGAAGTGCTGCAACAACTGGT
This sequence comes from Acinetobacter sp. YH16031, assembly GCF_013417335.1. Taxonomy (NCBI): domain Bacteria; kingdom Pseudomonadati; phylum Pseudomonadota; class Gammaproteobacteria; order Moraxellales; family Moraxellaceae; genus Acinetobacter; species Acinetobacter sp. YH16031. The sequence continues at coordinate 54,967 of NZ_VPED01000006.1, read as the reverse complement.
CCTGTTACAGGATCAGGTCAAGCCCTTTGATAATGATGTCGCCAAGATGCGTATTCAGGAGTCCTTAAAAGCGGATGTAAATACCCTGTTCGCCCGATTTGATACTCAGCCACTAGCAGCCGCCTCGATTGCACAGGTGCATACTGCAGCCCTGCATGATGGCCGTGAAGTGGTGGTCAAAGTGACCCGCCCGAATATTCGCCAGCAGATCTTGCAGGATTTTGAAATTCTAAGCTGGCTGGGTGATTTTCTGGAAAAGCGTCTGGAAGCAGCGCGTGCCCTACACTTGTCTGAAATTATTCAGGACTATCGCCAGATCATTCTGAATGAGCTAGATCTGACTCTGGAAGCGGACAATACCCGCCGTATGCGTCATTACTTCACTGGCTCCAGTATGATGTATGTGCCTGAAGTTTATATGGACAGTAAGGACGTGCTGGTGGCAGAACGGATTACCGGTGTTCCGATTTCGGATATTGCCACCTTTGATGAACTGGGTATGGATCGTGCTGATCTGGCACGTAAAGGTCTGACGATTTTCTTTACTCAGGTCTTCCGCGACAACTTCTTCCATGCGGATATGCATCCGGGTAATGTCTTTGTTGAAACTATCAATCCGGCCAATCCGCGCTTTATTGCGCTGGACTGTGCGATTATGGGCGAGCTATCCAAGCATGACCAGATGACGGTAGCACGTATGCTGCTGGCGGTCATGAACAGCGACTTCATGCAGCTGATTCAGATTGTGCATCAGGCAGGCTGGATTCCGCCAGGTACCGATCAGGACGCGCTAGCACGCGAAATGCGTCGCACTGTAGGTCCAATGGTCTCCAAGCCAATGCATGAACTGGACTTTGCCGGAATTCTGATTCAGGTCATGGACATCGCCCGTCGTTTCCATCTGGAAATCCCGCCACAACTGATGTTGTTACTGAAAACGCTGGTTCATGTAGAAGGTCTGGGAACAGACTTGTATCCTGAGCTGGATATCTGGAGCCTGGCTAAACCAATCCTCACCGATTGGGTCAAAGCCCAGATGAATCCGCAAAAAAATATTAAAGAACTGGGACAAAAAATCCCGGATCTGCTTTTGGGTGCGCAGGACTTACCGACTCTGATGATCGACAGCCTGAACGGTCTGAAAAACCAGTCTGCCTGGCATGCCAAACAGCTCAATGAATTGCAAAGTATGCGTTTGCAAATGGAACATCAGCAAAAACGTAGCTGGATTTTTGGCAGCATCATGGCCATCCTGCTTTCGATTGCGATCATTTCACCATGGTTTGTATCAGTGATTCTGATCGTACTGGCAAGCGTACTCGCAGTCTGGCGGATTGCAAAATAACTGAAATAACCTGCTTAAAAGACCTGACATTGTTCAGGTTTTTTATTTTTCTCCTCCCTATGACTGCAAAGTCACCTTAGGGTATATCTTGCCATTGGGCTCTGTGACCAGATGCTTAAAATATGTCCTCATTGGTCAAATATGGGTTGAACCTTTATGCAGATTTTACAAAAACATGCGCCTGCTCTGAAAATCCGCGCTGGGCATCAGGCTCGTGAGCTGATTCTGAAAGAAGGTTTGCAACCCGAACAGGTCGATATTGTGCCGGGTGCTGCAGGTGGCCCCAAGGGTATTGGCATTCAGGGACTGGATCAGGCCATTTTTGGCGAGTTTTTCCCACGTGCTCCTCAGCGTAGAACGCTAGTCGGTTCATCCATTGGTAGCTGGCGTTTTGCCAGTGTCGCGGCCTGGGGAGCCAAAGCAGGTACTGAACGTCTTGCCGACTTGTATACCCATTTATACTTTCACAAGAAAATGACTCGCCAAGAAGTCAGTGACGTTTGTCGTGGCATGCTGCTGGATCTGGTACAAGGCAAAGAAACCGATCTGGTGAATCATCCAGATTATCATCTGACGGTATTGTCGATTAAAGCCCAACACATTTTCCAGAGTGACAAGGCCCTCCCCCTACTCGCCTCTGTAGCTGGCATTGTCGGAACTACCGCTGTGGCGCGTAAACATAGCCGCCATTTTATGCAACGTGTGATCAGCCAACCGAATACCGGTGAACAGTTTAAAATTGCCGATGATGGATTTACCACACACTATCATGCCTTGACTGAGCAAAGTGTTTTGTCCTGGCTGATGGCCTCTGCCTCTATTCCGGGCGTCATGGCAGCGGTCAATAATATTCCAGATGCACCGCAAGGTTATTATCGCGATGGTGGCTTGATTGACTATCATATTGACCTACCATTTCAGAGCAAAGGCATCGTGCTGTATCCGCATTTTACTGACAGCATTACTCCTGGCTGGTTCGATAAACTGTTTAAACGCACGGCAAGCCCGGAAAATCAGGCACGAACTTTGCTAATTTCACCTTCTCAGGAATATCTGCAAAGTTTGCCTTTGGGTCGTTTACCGGATCGTAAGGACTTCACTTTGAAGGGTTTGGATCAAGCTCAGCGGATTCAGCTCTGGAAGCAATGTATTGCAGAAAGTCAGCGCTTGGGAGATGAATTTCTGGAACTGGTCGAGAAGCAGAATTTTGCCGATGTGATGCAAAGCCTGTAATGGGCACAGCCTGTCCGAATTGTTTGTATAATTGCCTTAATTTTTTGAACTGTTGAGATTTATGCAGAAATTTTTAGTGATCCTGCAATATGCATGTATAGCCTTTGGACTTTATCTAATTTATAGCGTTAGCATGTCGCTGTATACCCAGCAATTTGAGCTGATGGAATTGGTGGCAGATATTGGCACCATTCTGATCTGTCTGGATTTGGGTGTGTTTTTATATACTAGTAAAGGCAAACAAGGCATCACCATGGAAGAGTATGCCAAACAGCTGGAACAACCACCGTCTAAACTGGTTTATGTGACACGTAAACTGGGACATCTGGGTATTTTACTGATTATTACCAGCTGGATTGTTCCGATTATTAATAGCTAATCCAAAATAAAAAACCTCCCGATTGGGAGGCTTTTTTTAAATTTCTTTGAGATGACAGGCTTTTAAAAATTGATATGTTGAATCATACAATTCACTCGGTCTGGTCCAATCATTATCATCTACATTCGGTAGGTAAATCACCATTCCTTGACGCGCACGAGTCAACAAAACACGATAAGTATTCAGTAGATATTTTTGCTTTTCCATCTGATTGATGTTCTGCCATTTTGTTCCTTTAAATGCTTGATAACACCAACCATCCTTAAAGTAAAAATTAATATCCCACGCAACACAGCAGTAATCTAATTCTAATCCTTGAACATCAAATTCTGTGGCGACATCTTCTAAGTAATATGAAGAACGTACATCAATTGTAGAATTCAAAAACCAATCAGATGGTGTGATTTTATTTTTAACATCAATCCCCTCTGCTTTGAGTCTTCTTGCGCCTGAGCTCGCAATCATGCCGTAACGCTCTGTCCCTTTGGCTTGTTGTTTTAGCCATGACTTAGCTTGTTCCAAATTCCTTGTTATAACAATTGGATAGGATTCTACAACTTGGCTATAAACATGCTGTGCTTTCATCGCATCACCATCTAAAATTGCTTGGACAAGTTCAGCAACTCTTTCACTTCTAAACGACCTTACTGATACCGCCAAATGTAAATCAGGTTCTTTATTGCCATGCTGAATTAAATGATGCTTTCGGCTTTGATCTTGTATATAGACACGATCCTCTAAAATTTTCTCAGAATAATAAATCTGCCATTCAGGATAATGCTGTTGTAAAGCATCTAACCATTCGATAACCCCTGCTTCTCCAGTGTTAATCTCTTGACCGCCACCGATTAAACAAATAATCACGCACCAATCTGTGTGCCGATCCATTACCTCAATCAAAAATTGTGGTTCAGATTTATCAAAGCTCTGAATTCCCTTTTTTTGCTTCATAAAGTTAGAAACTTGTTCTTTGCGCCAAGCTCTTTGTGCCTCATCAAATACCACCACCTTTTCAATAGGAGCTTCTAATGACCTTAAATACTCATCTCGAAAGTGATGGATATTTTGAATAAAAGCTTTTGCTTTTCTTTCAGCACTTGATCTGGTTTCAAGTTGACCTTCAGTTTTTGCTGTTTCGACTGTTTGTCGAATCAGCGCTTCCCTTAGCACATCAACAAGTGGACCATTGCCCGAGAGAAAAACTGAATGTTCTGATTCGTCTTTTTTTAGTCGCTGGTTAGCAATATTCAGCCCTGCTAATGTTTTTCCAGCACCCGGTACCCCTGTAAGAAAACAAATTGCCTTATGTCGTTTTTCTTTTGTTGTTTCAATAATATGTTCAATACGTGCTGAAGTTATTTTTAAATTAATCGCCCCCGCATCACTTCTGGAAATATCTTCAACTTGATGTCCTTGATAAAGTGCTTTCGCTGCTTCAATAATCGTGGGTGTTGGTCTATAGATGGCTTGATTCCACTCTTGGATATTAATGTCCATACCCACATCATAATGCGCAAGAGCCTGTAGAATCATTTGGTTTAAATTGTACTGATGACAACAAATGGGTGCTCGAAGATCATCTACATCCTCCCAAATGATTTTTTGTGTATCCGCTTCAGTAGCTACAAGAATTGGAATAATTTTTTTATCATGACTTTGTGAATGAAAATTCTTTAAATCCAAGCAATAATCAATCACTTGATTTTTTGCAGTTGCAGAATAAAAACTTTCCCCAACCTTAAACTCAATAACAAAGATTAAATCACGAATAATCAGAATATTATCAGCACGCTTCCCCATTCGAGGAATGCTGTACTCAAAGTAAAGACGACCCTTTGCTATACCAACTAAATTTGCTTTTAAAATATCTATTTGTGCTAACCAAGCATTTTTCTGTAAATCTTCAAGTGCAAATTCATGATGCTGTGCCAAATTACCTAAGATTAAGTCATTTGAGCTAGATAAAAAATCTTGGATGGAACTTTGATAATAACTTCTTAGCATTTTTAGATTCTTTGAGATTTTTTAATATTGTCGATATGAAAAACCTCCCAAAAGGGAGGTTTTTCGTTTAGAGCCTAAAGATTATTTCGAACCTTTAATCCCGGCTTGAAGTAATAGTGCACCTAAACCACCAATTTTATTTTCTTGTGGTTTAGCCGACTGAGGTTTCTTGCCATGCGGGCGATCACCTTGCGGACGCGCATGCTGTGGACGTTTACCTTGTGGCTTACGCTCACCGCGTTGCTCATTGTCACGACGTGGTTGACGTGGTGCTTTCGCTGGCGCTTCAGAGCCTTCAGGACGCATCGACAGATTGACACGGTTACGTTCAACATCAACGTTCAGTACACGAACTTGTACGATTTGACCTGGTTTCACCACTTTATGCGGATCAGCCACAAATTCATTGGCAAGTTCAGAAATGTGTACCAAACCATCCTGATGTACACCAACATCAACGAAAGCACCGAAGTTAGTCACATTGGTGACTACACCTTCCAGCTGCATGCCTTCAGTCAATTGAGCCACTTCAGTAATATCATCACGGAATTTTGCGGTACGGAATTCTGGACGTGGGTCACGGCCTGGTTTTTCCAGTTCAGCTAAAACATCCTGAACGGTTGGCAGACCGAATTTATCATCCACAAACTCTTCAGCATTGACCTGACGAATGATTTCAGTATTACCAATGATGTCTTTAACAGTCATTGCTTTTGCTTCAACAATTTTAGATACCAGTGGATAAGACTCAGGGTGAACTGCAGAAGCATCTAATGGTTCTGAACCTTGCTGGATACGCAAGAAACCCGCTGCCTGTTCAAAAGTACGTTCGCCTAGACGTGGCACTTTTTTCAGATCCTGACGATTGTCAAAACGGCCATTTTCTTTACGGAAGTCCACGATTTGCTGCGCGATTGATTTGTTCAGACCTGCGATATATCCCAGGATCGCAGCAGATGCAGTATTTACATCCACACCGACCGAGTTCACACAGTCTTCAACCACTGCTTCAAGAGTTTTTGCCAGACCGGTCTGGTTCACATCATGCTGGTACTGACCTACACCAATGGATTTAGGATCGATTTTCACCAGTTCTGCTAATGGATCTTGCAGACGGCGTGCAATTGATACTGCACCACGGATCGATACATCAAGTTCAGGCAATTCCTGAGAAGCCAGTTCAGATGCTGAGTAAACAGAAGCACCCGCTTCTGAAACAGAAACACGAGTCAATTTCAGGTCGCTATTTGCAGCCATCATTTCAGCAACCAATGCTTCAGTTTCACGGCTTGCCGTACCATTACCGATTGCAATCAGGTCAACATTGAATTCGCGGCAAAGACGTGCCAATTCAGTCTGTGAACCTTCTTTATCATCTTTCGGTGCAAATGGGTAAATGGTGCTATGTGCCAATACATCACCTGATTCATTCACCACTGCCAGTTTTACGCCAGTACGGATACCAGGATCTACGCCCAGTGTCGTACGTGCGCCTGCAGGCGCAGAAAGCAGTAAATGACGCAGGTTTTCAGCAAAGACCTGCATTGCTTCAGCTTCAGCAGCCAGACGTTTTTCAGTCAATAATGAATGTTCGATCGTTGGACGAACTTTACCAAGCCAGAACAGTTTTGCAGTCTGTTTCAGGAAATCCTGACGAGATTGCGGCTGAATGGTATCCAGGTTGTATTCAGTTTCAATACGTGCCAATGGTGCATCATCTTCACCATCTACTTTCAAGCCCAGGACATTTTCCTGACGACCACGTAGCATTGCCAATAAGCGGTGTGAAGGTACCTTGTTCAGATTTTCAGAGAAATCGAAGTAATCACGGAATTTTTTACCAACTTCTTTTTTCTCTTCGCTAGCGACCAGACTTTTCAGCACAGCAGTTTTAGCAAACATTGCTTTAAGCTCAGTGGTCAACGCAATATTCTGTGCCCAGTCATCAATCAGGATGTGCTGGATTGCATCAAGCTGGCTTTCCTGATCTGGATAATCTTCATGGCTAAAGCCCGCTAATGCTTCTGCTGGATCCACGGCTTCAGTAAAGATTTTTTCTGCAATCGGACCTAAACCGGCTTCTTTGGCTTTAAACGATTTGCTGGTACGTTTTGGACGGTATGGTGCGTAAATTTCTTCTAGGGCATTTTTAGTTTCTGCCGCATTCACCCGTGCCAATAAATCATCAGATAATTTATTTTGTTCTTTTAGTGATTCGATCACCTTTTCACGGCGTTCATACAAATCACGCAAATACGATAAACGTGTATCGAGCTGGCGTAGTTGCGTATCGTCTAAGCCCTGCGTTACTTCTTTACGGTAACGTGCAATGAAAGGAACGCTGGCACCCTCATCAATCAGTTTGATGGCAGCTTCTACTTGATTTGGACGTACGGCAAGTTCTTTTGCCAACTGCTGAACTAAGTCAGTCATCGTGTTTGATCCCACAAGGATAAGTACTAAATGGCATGATTATAAAGACCAGGTCTATAAAATCCACCATTGTTTTTATTAATTTATATAAGCTTCATATAACCGTATACGATCGTTTTCCAGTTTTTCCACTAAAGTTTGCATGAACTTTGCTTTTTATTCTTGTTCCAGGACGATTTTTTTCGCATATAGATGTATATATTTGGTATCTATGTCTTGATTTTAACTGCAATATTTGATGCTTTAGAGCATAGTCAATTAATAGTAATGAATCGTATACTCAAAGCATATTTCATTTTTTGTTTATGACGACAATAAAGAATAAAGGAGCACCTCATGAGTTTAGTGGTACCTGCTGAAAAACCCGATGCTGTACATACCGAAACCGACCGGGTCGAGCGCATCCTGGTTGTCGATGATGATGTGCGTCTGCGTACCCTGTTACAACGTTTCCTTGAAGATAAAGGCTTCGTCGTTAAAACTGCGCACGATGCCACCCAGATGGATCGACTATTACAGCGGGAACTGTTTTCTCTAATTGTGCTCGATTTTATGCTGCCTGTAGAAGATGGCCTCAGTATCTGTCGTCGCCTACGCCAGTCGAATATTGATATTCCAATCATTATGCTCACCGCACGTGGCAGCGATTCAGATCGTATTGCAGGTCTGGAAGCCGGTGCAGATGATTACCTGCCTAAACCATTTAATCCAAATGAATTGCTGGCACGTATCCGTGCAGTTTTGCGTCGTCAAGTCCGTGAAGTTCCAGGCGCTCCTAGCCAGCAAATGGAAGTGGTATCCTTTGGCCCCTGGTCACTGGATCTGTCCACTCGTACTCTGACTCGTGAGGGCCAGGTAGTGACCCTGACCACTGGTGAATTTGCAGTATTGAAAGCGCTGGTACAACACCCACGTGAACCTTTAACGCGTGACAAGCTGATGAATCTGGCACGTGGCCGTGAATGGGGTGCGATGGAGCGTTCAATTGACGTTCAGGTATCACGCTTACGTCGCCTAATTGAAGAAAACCCTGCCCGTGCGCGTTATATTCAAACCGTTTGGGGTGTCGGTTATGTGTTTGTTCCAGATGGTGCTGAATAATTTTCTTATTAGAAGAAAGTAAAATATTCGTCCGTCTATCAATTTAGTTTTTAATTACGTGACAAATTCATTCGCAACTGTTTGAGGCAGGAGGTATTCATCTCTAATGTTTCTGCGATAAATTGATTACTTGCCGCAATTTGACGAGTTTTGCGAATGAAAATGGTTTTGCCTACTTTTGCCGAAACAAAAGTAGGTCGAACCGAAGGTTTCAACCTATATCTAAATTACAGATGGTTTGACTCCGGTGTGATAAGGCCTTTTAATCAACTCATAATAATTTGCTGAAGTCATAGCACAGGATTGCTCAGTGAAACTCGACCCCATCGACCCACAAAAATTTACCGATTTTGTCAGCTACTCAGAAAAAAAACGTACCCCTTGGGAACGCTTTCTGGACAAAATCAAACCGCGCTCCGCAGCGATGCGAACCACTGTACTGGTGGTCTTTGTGGTCTGTTTCAGCCTGTTCATGTCAATCTGGTTTTTCTGGCGTACGCTTTATTTACCTGAAATTCAGCAACACGCGCGTTATCTGGCCATGGAGCTGGAAATTCTCAATAATCCAGACCTGCGTCTTTATCATAAGGAACAGGAAGTCGATATTGATACCTGGCTCAAAAACCGGATCGGAATCGAATATGTCACCAATCCGGCTGAATACCCCAATGTAAAAGACAAGGTCATTGCCGAATTCTTTACTAACCAGATTGAGACCAAACTGGCCAAAGAATTAAGAATCGAACAGGCGACCGTTTATTTCCAGTTCAAGCCAAGTCCACGCATCTGGATTCAAACCCCTGAAATGAATGGCAACTGGGTACGTGAACCTCTTAAGACCTATGCCAACTATAGCCCTGAACTGATTCTAGGCTGGCTGCTGGGTACGCCGCTCATTGCCGGTATTATTATCCTGACGCTGGTGCGTCAGCTGAACCGTCCTTTACGCCGCTTGCAGAATGCAGCAAACAGCTATAGTAAAAATGGTTCCGCTCCTTATCTGGATACTAATCATGGTCCGCTGGAAATCCGTCAGGTGAATCATGCCTTTAACCAGATGATTTATACCTTAGATCAAACCGAACGTGATCGTCGAATCATGCTCGCGGGGATTTCACATGACCTGCGTACACCGTTGACCCGTATTCGTCTTAGCGCAGAAATGATGCCGGATGAAGACTTTCTCAAGGAAGGTCTGATTTATGACGTGGAGGATATGGATGCCATTCTGAACCAGTTCATTTCCTATATGCGGGATGGCTCCGATGAAGAGCTGCAAGAAACCAATGTCAATGTGCTGTTGCAGGAACTGGTCAAGCAGTTTAAGCCACTTGATATCCGCTTTACACCTCAAGAGATACCACTGGTTGAGGTACGCAGCATGTCGCTGAAACGCCTGATTGGCAACCTGATCAATAACTCGAAACGTTATGGTGCTGAACCGATCGAGCTTGCTGCCTATGTACAAGATCATAAACTGATGATCAGTGTATCCGATCATGGTGAAGGGATTCCAGAAGACCAGATTGAAGCGTTGATGCAACCCTTTGTTCGTGGAAATTCTGCGCGTACCGTACAAGGCAGTGGTTTAGGTCTGGCAATTGTCAAACGTATTGTTGATATTCACTCAGGTGAGCTGCATATCCAAAATCGGCCTGAAGGTGGTCTGGAAGCCATTATTGCCTTACCCCTGAAAACAGCAGATTCAGAGGCACCTGCTACCCCAACCACCTTGGATAAAATTCGTCAAACGCTCACTGATCACTTCTAGTAAGTGATCATAAAAGCAACAAACGACTTTTTAGTATTTCTATATAATTCATTTTAATTTCCAATAATTCAATCATTTAAAAAACATCATTTTTCATTATACCTACATTTAGCTAAAAAATTAGACCTTAGCCTAACACCTATGCAAAATACATTTTTTGATCGGTACAATCCGTATCATTATTTAAGAATTTATGAGAGTTGAAATGTCTTTAGATCGTATCCGTTTAGCCTCCCTACACAACAAAGTCATCAGCCCTGAACAAGCTGCTGAATTCATCGAAGATGGTATGACTGTGGGTATGAGTGGCTTTACTCGCGCTGGTGAAGCGAAGGCGGTTCCTTTAGCTTTGGTACAACGCGCAAAAGCAAATCCACTGAAAATCACGTTGATCACAGGTGCATCACTCGGTAACGATTTGGACAAGCAACTCACTGAAGCAGGCGTATTGGCACGTCGTTTACCATTCCAGGTAGATAGCACTTTACGTAAAGCGATTAACAAAGGCGAAGTGATGTTCATCGATCAGCATTTGTCTGAAACCGTTGAACAGATGCGTAACCAGCAGTTGAAAAAACCTGATGTAGCGGTAATTGAAGCAGTTGCGATCACTGAAGATGGCGGCATCATTCCAACAACTTCTGTAGGTAACTCTGCAAGTTTTGCAATTTTTGCAGAGAAAGTGATTGTTGAAATCAACACGAATTTAAGTCCTGCATTTGAAGGCTTGCACGACATCTATATCCCGACTTACCGTCCAACACGTCAAGCGATTCCATTGACTCAAGTGGATGAGCGTATCGGTACACATGCAATCAATATCGATCCTTCAAAAATCGTGGGTATCGTATTCAACAATGAATTGCATGACTCTCCATCAACTGTAACTGCACCAGATGATGAGACTCAATCAATTGCCAACCACTTGATTGCTTTCTTTGAAAAAGAAGTGGCTGAAGAGCGTTTACCGAAAAACCTTGGCCCTCTTCAAGCAGGGATCGGTTCCATTGCAAACGCCGTATTGACGGGTCTGAAAGATTCAAACTTCGAAGACTTGATCATGTACTCAGAAGTACTACAAGACTGTACGTTTGAATTGATCGATGCCGGTAAAATGAAGTTTGCTTCAGGTTCTTCTATTACACTTTCTGCTAAATATGGCGAAAAAGTATTTAACAACCTTGAGCACTACAAAGACAAACTTGTATTACGTCCACAGGAAATTTCAAACCATCCTGAACTGGTACGCCGTTTAGGTATTATCGGCATCAACACTGCACTTGAGTTTGATATTTACGGTAACGTGAACTCAACTCACGTATGTGGTACCAAAATGATGAACGGTATTGGTGGTTCAGGTGACTTCGCTCGTAATGCGCACCTTGCAATCTTCGTGACTAAATCAATCGCGAAAGGTGGCGACATCTCTTCAGTAGTACCATTTGCGTCTCACGTTGACCATGCTGAACATGATGTAGATATCTTAGTGACTGAACAAGGTCTGGCAGATCTTCGTGGTTTGGCGCCACGTGAACGTGCTCGTGCGATCATCGACAACTGTGCACACCCAATGTACCGAGATGCATTGAATGACTACTTCGACCGTGCATGTGCAAAAGGTGGCCATACACCTCACCTGCTTCGTGAAGCATTATCTTGGCACTCTAACTTTGAAGAAAATGGTCATATGCTTGCAGTAGAAGCTGCAGTCAAAACTGCTTAATTGACCGCTTCAGAAAACGCCCCACGGGGCGTTTTTTATGGGAAAAATAATAAATAAACAAAGACAAATCTATCCATAAGAATCTGATCAGCTTAACTTCTTAAATATTTTGAATGATTAAAAAACTGCACTTAGTCTGGATGCAGGGCTTTAAATTCCAGTTCTTCACCCTCATACTTCTAACAAGACAAAGATTAGAGACATGACATGCGCGTAGATATTTGGTCAGATGTGGTCTGCCCTTTTTGCTATATTGGTAAAAAACGGCTGGAAGCTGCTGCAAAGGAAAGCGGAATTGAACTTGAAGTCCATTGGCATAGTTTTCAGCTAGATCCTGAAGCGCCAGTCCGTCAGGAAGTTTCCAACTCTGAGCGTTTGGCACAAAAATATGGCCGTTCAGTGGCAGAAGTTGAAGACATGCAGCGCAATATCGCAGCCATGGCCAAACAGGAAGGCATTGAATTTAACTGGGAAGGTGCCAACTCTGGCAATACCTTGAATGCGCATCGCATCATTCACCTGGCACAAAGTAAAGGCTTGGGCAATGAAGCTCAGGAAGCTTTTTTCTACAGCTATATGACGCAAGGCCTGCCAATTGGTGAACGTGAAACGTTGGAAGATGTCGCGGCGCGTATTGGCCTGAACCCGGTTGAAGTAGATGATTTACTCGACTCGGATGAGTTTGCGGACTTTGTTAAATTTGACCAGGAAGTAGCACGTGACCAGCTCAAAGTTACCGGTGTTCCTTTCTTTGTATTTGATCAGCGCATTGCTTTGGCAGGTGCTCAGCCGAAGGAAGTTTTCTTGCAAGTTCTTGAAAAAGCTTTAGAGGAACCACAGCAACAGCCAGCAGCTGATCAGTGTTCTACAGATGCTTGTGATGTTCCGGCAAAGCCTGAATAAAAACTAAATCAAATCAAAGAATCCCCATTCAAGATGGGGATTTTTTTATGGATGATATGAATTATTCAACCAGAAAACTGATCTTTAGATTCACACGATATTCGGTAATTTTATTGTCATTAATCACGACTTTCTGTTCATTAATCCAGGCACCTTGAACATTTTTAATCGTTTCTGTGACTTTCGCGATGCCACTTTGAATTGCATCCTCAAAGCTTTTACTACTGCTTGAATTGACTTCTACCACTTTTGCAATTGCCATGATTCAACACTCACTCTGTGAAGATAGAAGCATTCATCTTAGTTGATTTAAATTTCTCTACAGCTCTTAGCAAACAAGCGATAGCAAAAACTTACAGGGAATGAACAAATACTAATCTACCCTTACTGCTTTAAAAAAATTTAAATCTAGATCTCTAGTTTTAAATAATCAACAAATAAATGTTTGCTTAAAAACTTCTAAAACATCTAAAAAATGTATAAAAAACAACCCAAAACCATCTAGAGCAAATATTCTAATATATTGTTTTATCTAAGTTTATTTGCTTTTCTTGCCGATTTGATCATTTTTTATTAATTGCCATTTGATATTATTTTTCACGTGATTTAGGACTAACTTTTTTCTTGTTCAAACTCTTGAACATCTAGATATCAAAAGGTCATGTTATGAAAACTGTTAAATTTTTATGCGCAGCAACTGTGATGGCTTTTTCTCTACAAGCTTCAGCACAAATGGCTCAAGTAGTTTATCTTCCAGATTTCCCTGTGAGCAAAGCACCAGTTGAAACTGTAGCAACAGATACTGCAACTGCAGAAACTGAAAAAGCGGCTTAAGTCTTTAAGCGAAATCTCCCAGCAGGCTGAATTATTCAGCCTGTTTTTATTTCCGGATTTTAAAAATCTAACTTGTTCTTCTATTTAAAGAGCATTAAAAACCTCATTATTTTTTATTTTATTTTGATTTCATTCACTTTTTATTCAAAAACAACTACCAATTTCGCTTAAAAAATACTCAAAATAATCAAGTATTTTGTCAAACAGATGCTTATAATCAGAACCTGATCTTTTATTGATTTCAGACTTTCTTGTTATGAACCAGCTTCAAGCATTAATACAGGGAAAAATTTCTCCGCAGGCAATTTCTGTGGATTTTTTGATTGAAATGGCTGAGCGTTATCCAGATCCCAACTCTACCGAATATAAACTGGTAGAACTTGCAGTCAATATGATCATGGCCAAGTCACTGGATAAAGCACTCAAATATATCTAGAGAGCTAAAATGAATGCTTTAGAAAAAGCAAAGTTAATTAAAGAATTAAATGAATTGGGGCAGCAACTAGAACATAAATCCCTCAGTTTATATGAAGCCGCCCGAACCAAAAAACGGCTCCAGGATATTTTTCATCTCTGTGATGAACCTGTTTTTAAAAATCAGATTTTAAGTTTTAAATCCCGTGTCCAGCCTGAGCTGGCAGCACATCAGTTTGCGGCGAGCACCGAGTTTCATCACTGTTATCGCGGTTATTTTAAGAATCCTGTCCAGCTGCAACAGGCACTCACTGCACATTCAGAAACAGGCTGGGCCTTTTTGCATCAGCCACAACAAGGCTGGCAAATCTGGCTGGGTCCTGTAGAGCAAACTGATTTTTTACATAGTGAATGGGATGAATTAGCAAATTGCCATCACTGGCTTTTGCAGCAACAGCAACAAGACGCATATTTTCCTCTCGATCCCCAACTGGATATTCCGGCTTTATCTGTTCAGGATGCCGAATTCAATACGCTTACCCTAGAAATCGCGCGTTATCATCAGGGCAGTTTGCAGATTCAGACCAAGATCACTGCACCTCAATTGTCTAAAACAATTAAACCTGATTTAGACAGAGCAACTGGCAAAACAGAAGAAGCTAAAACAGCTGAGCTGTCTATAGAAATAGACAACACGGATAGTTCATCCTCTATTTTGATAATAGATGAAAATATTAATTTTCCTGAATCTATACAGCTAGGTAAATTCTCTGCCCTGCTGCATCCCTTAGAACATGCTGGAGCGACTATACGGCGTCTCTGTGCCCTAGAATTACAACCGACTGTCTCCCAACCGGCCGATCTGGAAATAGCGCTATATTATGCCGAGGAAGACCACTGGCAGGCACGTCCTGTTTATCTTGCCATGCAGGCCGATCAGCAAGGGCAAGGTCTGAAATATCTGATGCTCTTGGGCGCACCGAGTCTCTTGCAAGCCAATTCCTGTATCCAGCACTGGGGCATGCAGCGTGGATGGCATTGTATAGAGATAAAATCCATATCATGGGCAGCTTTAGGTGCCTGCCTTGATCAGATAGATCTTTTCAGTGAAATGTATCTGCAACAAGCCGAAACGGTCTGGATGCCTGAGGAAAGCTATGCCTATATTCCGGCTCGGTGTATTCATCAAAAGAAATTTATCAATTTTGAGGAAGCGCCCGCTGATTTTTCCACTCCAATTTTATTATTACAGGAACATCAGAAAATTCGGGTCATTCATGGGGAACGCCGCCTGGCATTGTCTAATCAGGAAATCGCTTATCCTTATTTAATGCTCAAACGAGATAAGGACTTGAATTGGCAAAAAATTCATCAAATTGTTTTAGGATTGTCACAGCCGGTACGGGTTTTAGATCTTTATATGGCAATTCAGGCACAAATCATTAAATAATTGATGTAGTTATGTAGTTTATCCTTGCTTTTTTTCCTTATTTTTTAGAAAACTAGCGCAGTAAATAAAATACGATAAGAGCAAGAATCAACTCATGCGAATAAACCAAATTACTCGAATCTTATTGCTATCACTTGGCGTGGGATTAAGTAGTAGCCCAGTTTGGGCAGAAGCATCTCCTACAGAACCTGCAGAAACAGAACAGCCTACAGGTACAGGTACAGGTACAGGTACAGGTATTTTAGATCAGATTCCACGCTTGATCGATGCCACGCCTACGATTTTACCTGAACAGTCAGACGAAGCGATGGTGCCCACCACTGAGGAAACAGAAGATAAATCTTGGGCTGACAAAAAGCAGAAAAGAATCCGTGAATGGGCAGACCGCACCGCACATAAGATTGATAACTGGTTTGGCCAGACCAACCCGGATGAGCCAGCGACTGCGACCTTGCGAATTATCCTGGATAATAGCTGGGACAAATATGAAAACTATGAAATCAAGCCGAGGATTCGAGGAAAAATCAAGCTTCCCACCTTGGAACAAAAGTTAAGTCTGGTCTTTGGTGATGACAGTCTGGATAACGAACTGGACACCAATGTCGCGATTACCAATGAAAATCCTGGCAATTCCCGGGATAAAAATCTGGATATTCGCCGTACCCGCGAAAACAACAGCTCATTTGCACTCCGCTGGTCAGAATTTTCAAATGGCCTACCTTTCGACAGCGATCTGGATCTGGGGGTACGTTCTGGGGATGATATCTATGTACGAGCCAAAATCAGTAAAGACTGGGCGATGCAGAATGATTTCTCTTTTCATGCTGAACAGATTTATCGCTATGGATTGCAGAGCGAAAACTATTTGCGAACTAACCTGGAACTGATTCATGCCCGTCCCAATGAGGCCTTTTTTTCCAATCAGTTAAATCTGACCTATGCAGATGAGCAGGAAGACGATTTGACCTGGGACAACTATACCTTCAGACAGCATCAATTTTTCCAGGGCAACCGCTTTAACTATGGCATCTATACGGGCGGCTATCTGGATGATAAAGATTTACGCTTAAATCGCTGGGGACCTTATGTGTCCTGGAGACAGCCTTTCTTACGTGAATGGTTCTTTGTGCAAGGCGACCTGAACTATCTGAATGATGACCGACTGGACCGCAGCCATTATCTGGGTGCGATGGTACGTCTTGAGGCCATTTTCTAAATTTGAACAAATCCGAAACTATAAAAGCCCATAAAATATGGGCTTTTTAATGTCTGAATCCAATAAGTTTTTATTGGCGGTGCTCAACCGTTGTAAAGGTAATTCGATCACTACGAATCACACGTTTTTGCTGCAAAGAAGGCTGTTCCATCTGTGGCATATTCCATACCGCGCGGTCTGTACGCTGAATTCGTTTTACTTTTGGCGCTTCTTTTTTCATTGGTGCCTGAAAACTAATACGATCACTACGAGTCACTTTTTTGGACTCAGTATCGGCCAGTGTGGCTACGCTCATTGACATCAGAATGATTGTACTCAGACTCATCATCAGTGATTTTTTCATGGGAGAATTCTCTTAACTTAATAATCGTTATTATAAATTAATATTTTAATTATTATCTATTTTATAGATTTAAAACTTAAAGGTATTTTTTTATTCTGGCTATCGTTTTTTTAAATTATTAAAAGAAAATTAAAGTTTTAATAGCTAATTTCAGAACATAAAAAATCCCTCCGTAGAGGGATTTTTGAAATATAAAAATTAACCCAACAATAGGCTGTTAATACGTTTTACATACTCAGCCGGATTTTCTGGTAGACCACCTTCTGCAATCATCGCCTGATCAAAGATAACATTGGCCAGATCATCAAACTGGGCAGAACCTTCCAGTTTTTTCACCAGTGGATGTTCCGGGTTGATCTCCAGAATCGGCTTCACATCCGGTACAGCCTGACCTGCATCTTTCAGCATACGGATCAGTTGTGGAGAAAGCTCCCCTTCTCCTGTGACCAGACACGCTGGTGAATCAACCAGACGAGTTGTTACACGTACTTCTTTGGTTTTGTCTTTCAAAGAATCTGTCAGCTTTTCAACCACAGGTTTGAACTGTTCAGCAGCCGCTTCAAGTGCTTTCTTCTCTTCCGCATCTTGCAGATCACCTAGATCGACTGCACCCTTAGATACATTTTGCAATGGCGTACCATCAAACTCATGCACGAAGTTCATTGCCCATTCATCGACGCGCTCTGACATCAGCAATACTTCAATGCCTTTTTTCTTGAACACTTCCAGTTGCGGTGAGTTTTTCGCAGCATTCAGGCTTTCAGCAGTAATATAGTAAATCGCTTTCTGGCCTTCCTTCATGCGTGCTTTATAGTCCGCCAATGAAGTGCTTACTTCATCATTGGTTGAAGTTGCATAGCGCAGCAGTTTCAAGATACGTTCGCGGTTACCGAAATCTTCACCTAAACCTTCTTTCAGCACCGCACCAAATTCGCGGTAGAAAGTTTTGAAGTTTTCCTGATCTTTTTCATCTTCAGATTTTGCCAGATTATCCAAAGTGGTCAGAATACGGCGGGTATTGCCTTCACGGATGGTTTTCACATCACGGCTTTCCTGCAGCAATTCACGGCTCACGTTCAATGGCAGATCGGCACTGTCTACCACGCCCTGTACAAAGCGCAGATAGTTTGGAATCAGGTTATCCGCATCATCCATAATGAACACACGTTTCACATACAGCTTGATGCCAGCTTTGGCTTCACGGGTAAAAATATCCTGTGGTGCCTTGCTTGGGATATAAAGCAGTTGGGTGTATTCAGTACTACCTTCAACACGGTTATGCACCCAAGCCAATGGTGCAGCAAAATCATGAGTCAGGTTTTTATAGAATTCGGTATATTGCTCTTCAGTAATCTCAGATTTATTCCGAGTCCACAATGCGCTGGCCGAGTTAATCGCTTCCCACTCATCGGTCTTCACATATTGACCGCCTTTTGGTGTTTCACCTTCAGCAGATTCTTCTTCCTGCCAGACTTCTTTTTGCATCTGGATTGGCAGGCTAATGTGATCTGAGTATTTATTGATGATCTGTTTGACTTTATAGCTTTGCAGATAATCCAACGCATCTTCACGCAGATGCAGAATAATATCGGTACCACGGCCTTCTTTGGTGATCTGTTCAACTTCGAATTCACCGGTACCGCCACTGATCCAGCGCACCCCTTCTGAGGCATCCGTACCGGCACGGCGTGATTCTACAGTAATCTTATCAGCCACAATAAAGCCTGAGTAGAAGCCGACACCAAACTGGCCAATCAGCTGAGCATCAGCTTTCTGATCACCTGTCAGTTTTGACATAAAGTCTTTGGTACCAGATTTGGCAATTGTCCCCAAATTTTCAATGGCTTCTTGCTGGCTTAAACCGATCCCGTTATCTGAAATGGTAATAGTTTTATTTTCTGGATCGAGGCTGACACGTACGCGGAGGTCAGGATCATTTTCATAATATTCAGGATGGTTGATCCCTTCAAAACGTAATTTGTCACACGCATCTGAAGCATTAGAAATTAATTCACGCAGGAAAATTTCAGGATTTGAATAAAGCGAATGGGTCACAAGGTGCAGTAACTGCGCTACCTCAGCCTGGAAACTGTGTTTTTGTACGCTTAAATCGCTCATGAATCACTCCTATTATTTTAGATACAGATGTTAACTGTTGCCTATATGAATGGAGTGAGTTCAATAATTTTCAATAGCCTTAAAATAATTTTTTCGCAAAAAATATTTTTATGGCTTTCATTTTTATCAGTTTAATTGATGGGATGGATAAGACTTAATAAGGTCCCATCTTATAGATACGATCAAAATGCAGATCCAGCTGCTGCTGACGCATATTATAGACCTGACTCAAGCAGGATACAGATTCCTGACAGCGGTCACGAAATTGTAGCCATTTCACCTGATCGCGTTGAATCACCGAACGTGTTCCCATCGGCACCATACGGCGCAAGATGTTATAGCTGGTACTCATTTTGACATCAGCGTCATTCAGCAAACGATGTTCACAAATTGTTTTCTCAGTCGCGGTTGTCGCTTTCTGACAATTAAAACTGGCAGCATAACTCTGTGAAATAAACAGCGTGCTGAAGATCAAAAGACTCTTCGACAAAAAACTCATGCTTTGATCTTCCTTATTATTAAGTCGTATTCAATTAATATTTACTTTATTCGTTTTAATATATTTGAGTATTGCCAATTTGCTCAATTTCAATACGTTATAAATCGTTGTTATTTTGAAAAAAAGCCCCATTCAAGATGAGGCGTTTGGAAAAAATGAACCAAAAATTGGAGCTTAGAATTTATAGCTATAACCGATCGTATACACCCAAGGATCGATTCCAAATTCACCTAAATTAATTTTTGTACCATCAGCAGTTCTTGCTTCCAGATCTGTATCTAAGTCTGCATAACGTGCATCAACAAATACACCCCAGTTTTTTGCATCCGCTGGCTGGAAGTTAAAGCCGACTTGGCCAGCTACACCATAAGCAACATCTGCATCAAGCTTTGCTACACCTAATGCGTCTTTTGCAGTTTGGCTAAATTCTTCATCCCATGGAATGAATACAGTAGCACCTACACCGATATATGGAGTAAAGCGGCTTGAATTTTTAAAATTATATTTGGCTGTGATCGTTGGTGGTAGATGTTTTAATGATGCAATTTTCACATCACCCGCCATCTCAACATCATGTTTAAATGGGGTAGCCAATAATAATTCGGCTGAAATATTGTCATTGAAAAAATATTCGACTGAAGGAGTGAAATTGAGTTCGCTACTTGCTTTAGCATCTTCAACTACACCAGGAATCAGGTCAGTTTCCTGAGCAGGCGCTAATACAGAAGCCCCCACCTTTACTTGCCATTGACCTGCCATCGCAGATGCTGAAAGACCCATTAATGCAATTAGAGCTACTTGCTTTAACATTTTAAAATACCCCCAAGGGAAGAATAATTATTAAGAAAATATTTCTTAATTAATAATAAACATGGCTTAAATTAATATGCAATAGATATTATAAAACTAAATTTTATTTATTATTTAAGTATATGTAATTATTAAATATTTATTTTAAATTGACTATATTGGTTGGTTTTAAATACCCAGTAATTTAATCAGATTAAAATAATAATATTCAGAGTAAAATAATCAGGTTTATATTAATTTTTTATTTAAAAATATATTTCAAATACATCTTATAATTTATTTTAAATCTAGGCAAATCTGCTCCGATTTATATCAGAGCAGATTATAAAAAGGACTTACAGAACCATGGCTGCAATCCAGCCAAAAATGATAAGCGGAATATTAAAATGAATGAAGGTTGGAACCACACTATCCTTCATATGGTCATGCTGACCATCCATATTCAGACCGGATGTTGGGCCTAAAGTTGAATCTGATGCTGGAGAACCGGCATCGCCCAAAGCAGCCGCAGTCCCAATGATCGCAATAGTTGCTGCAGGACTAAAACCAAATTGAATACAGAGCGGTACATAAATAATCGCCAGAATCGGAATGGTAGAGAATGATGAACCGATACCCAGAGTAATCAGCAGACCAATCAACAACATTAAAAAGGCGGCAAGTGCCTGGCTATTACCAATCCAGTCAACCGACGCTTCAACCAGCGCAGGAACCTGTCCTGTTGCCTCAATCACGGCAGCAAAACCTTGCGCGGCAATCATGATAAAGCCAACCAGGGCCATCATACGCATACCGGTGATGATCACATCATCTGCTTCTTTCCATTTAAAGATTCCGGCACAACTCAAGATTGCGACACCGACCAGACCGGCAAGAATCATGGAATCTGAATAGAGCTGTACCACAAGAGTTGCAATCACCGCGATCGCTGCCATCCAGATGGTCAGTTTGGCAATTTGCGGTTTCGCTGATTTTTGTTCTACACCCAGTTCAGCAGAGATACTTTGCTGCTGTTCCACATGGATATCTTTATAGAGACGCGGCTTACGGTAGCTGATAAACATGGCCACCAGCAAACCCACGAACATACCTGAGACCGGAATTGCCATCGCAGCGGGAATCTGGTCATAAGTAATCTCAAAGCCATAGGGCTTACCAAAGGTATTGATGTTATGGCCCAAAATATCATTCAGGAAGATGGCACCAAAACCGACTGGAACCAGCATATATGTTCCCACCAGACCAAAGGTCAGCAGACAGGCCACCAAACGGCGATCCAGCTTCAGATGGTTAAATACCAGCAATAACGGTGGAATCAGAACCGGAATAAAGGCAATGTGTACCGGAATCACGTTTTGCGAGAAAACGGCAGCCAATGCCACTGTACAGAAGATCAGATATTTAACCTTGTTCTGTGCCTTTTCTGATGCCTCACCTTTTAAAGTGGTGATCATTTTATAGGCCAGCAAGTCAGGCAAACCGGAACGTGCCAAGGCCAAAGCAAAGGCACCCAGGATGCCATAGGCCAAGGCAATTTTAGCGCCACCGCCCAGACCATTGTTAAATGCGTCTAAAGTTCCCTGGAGGCCAAGACCTGCCAACAAACCACCCGTAACAGCACCAATGACCAGGGCAAAAACCACAGGTACACGTGCCAATGAGAGTCCAAACATGACTCCAATAGCAGCAAGAATTGCGAACATAATGAATTGGGAATGAGAGAAAACGGCTATTTTATCAGAAAATCCGGATAAAAATTCTTCCACTTATCCCTTGCCGAGTCACGTTCCCAATCTCCGTATCAGATGGTCGCTGTTAATTTCTGCTGAATAAAATTATGAATCAGATGAGCCACCTGTTCCGGCTGGCTTAGGATAGCCCAGTGATTGGCATTCAGTTCTACCCGGGAAAAATCTTCCACCCATTTTGGCATTTCATCAATCAGATCCGGGCCAACAAACTGGTCCTTTTTGAGCACAATTGCCTGTACCGGACAGATCGCAAAACGCTGTCTAGGTCGAGATAAACGTGGTAGAAAGTTCGCCCGATACAGATTGACGCCATATTTGCCGTCTTTGACAATATTCTGGTTTAGCGGCAGATTATCCTGCTGTTCCAGCTGACTGATCATTTTGCCCCAACGTTCTGCATTAAAGAAATTCCATGCTGTAGGTGCTATAAAAGGTAGCTGGAATACCGCGATATACCAAGACTTGGTCATCTGTTTAAAAAACTTGGCCTTATACTGTTTAAACTGTTCACGCATCCAGAAAGCAGCATGATCCAGACATGGACCTGACATGGTGCTAAAAGACAAAATCCGGCCTTTAAATTTAGGTTCGGTGACTGCTTCCCAAGCCTGGATTGACCCCCAGTCATGAGCCGCAAGGTGGAAAGCTCGTCCTGGCAAGACCTGATCGACCACTTGCTCTAAATCTGCACACAGACGTTCCAGACGATAATCCCGAATTTTCTTGGGAACGCTGGAGTCTCCTGCTCCGCGCACATCATAGGTCACCACAAAATAATCTTGAACGAGGTGAGAAATCACCGCTTCCCAGACATCCTGATGGTCAGGATAACCATGAACCAGCACTAAAGGCGGTCGCTCAGGCTCACCCCAGGTTTTCACATAGAGACGTTGATGATCGCTGGTATCTACCCACTGGCTATGTCTTTGCATAGATGTATCCTTATTCGCTGATTGACTCTTTTATTGTTGAAATAGGCACGATTTATCAATGCCAGCTTATTTTTGTTGTTCTAGTATGCATACGAGACCAGAAAAAAGAATATCCGCATGAGCCTATTACGAAAAATTCAGCAACTGCCCTTGTTATCCAAATTTATACTGAATCGCTATGCCCCTTACCGTGGAGCAGGCATTGTCATTGATGAAATGGACTTTGCCAATTATCACGTTCGCGTGAAAATGCCACTGACTCGCAAGAATCAGAATATTGTCGGAGTACATTTTGGTGGCAGCCTGTATTCCATGGTCGATCCGTTTTATATGTTATTGCTGATGCACCATCTGGGTCCAAAATACATTGTCTGGGATAAAAGCTCTACCATTCAGTTTCTGGCGCCAGGACGCGGAACAGTCTATGCTGACATCCGGATTTCCAAGCAGGAAGTACAAACAGTAAAAGAACTGGCAGCTAACCATAGTCCGGTTTATCGCCAGTATCAGCTTAATATTTATGATGATTCCGGTGTGCGTATCGCTGAGGTACAAAAGACCGTTTATATCCGCCTTAAACAGAGCAAAGGCAAGCCTCGAGAAGCTAAATAACGAAATTGAATAAACTAAAAGCGCCATTGAGGCGCTTTTAAATCGATCTGGAGGATAGTTCTGTCGATTAACGACGACGGTTATTCTGTTCGATCGCTGCACCAGCACCACCACCGATGGCACCACCAATTGCAGCCCCACCTGTACCGCCAAAGATGCTTTTACCCACTGCAGAACCTACAGCACCACCGACACCACTATAGGTCGCATTACGGTTTGAACCACCTTGAGCTTTACTGCCGACTGCTGCACCGGCACCACCGCCAACTGCTGCACCAACACCACCACCCACTCTGTTACCTACACCACCACCCACTGCACCACCGAGCGCGGCTGCGCCAATACGTTGATCTTTAGCAGACATATTTTCACAGCCTGCCAACAGAAAAGTGGAGATAGTTGCAACAGCCATTACGCTCATTAACTTTTTCATGATCTTGGCCTTCCTTCGTGCTTTGACTTAAGATTAACCTGATTTTAAGGAGCGATTCATAACAAGATGTTAAATCTTGAAACCCTCATGATTTATTTTGTAAAGAGCGCATGAAAGATCATGTTTTATTGAGGATTTCTCCATATTTAGGACAAGTAACTACCAGATAATCTGATCTTTTCTAGCAATATAAATATGAATAATTTTAGGAAATAAAAAAGCCACCCGAAGGTGGCTTTTTAAAATGATTTAGCGGCTAATTACAGACCGTTAAATTCATCGCTGAATGCTTGGCTCAACGCCTGGTCTACATCGGAGAAGTCATTGTGCAGTTCAAATTCTGCAGCTTCTGCTTCTTGACGACGACGCTCTAAGTGGTAAGCCAGACCTGTACCTGCTGGGATCAGACGACCTACAACTACGTTTTCTTTCAGACCACGTAGATCATCTTCTTTACCTGTTACGGCCGCTTCAGTTAACACACGAGTAGTTTCCTGGAACGATGCAGCGGAGATGAACGAGTCAGTAGAAAGCGACGCTTTGGTAATACCCATCAATTGACGTTCAAACTTCGCAGGGAACTTGTTCTGCGCAAGAACAGCTTGGTTCTCTTGCATCACACGGATGTAATCCACTTGTTCACCTTTGATGAAGCTTGTATCGCCACCGTCAGTGATATCAACTTTACGCAGCATCTGACGTACGATCACTTCAATATGCTTGTCGTTGATTTTTACACCTTGCAGACGGTAAACGTCCTGAACTTCGTTCACGATGTAGTTGGTCAACGCCACTTCACCTTTCAGACGTAAGATGTCATGCGGGTTCTGTGGACCATCAGAAATAGTTTCACCACGGTTCACATGCTCGCCTTCGAACACGTTAATGGTACGCCATTTCGGAATCAGCTCTTCGTAGATCTCAGAACCATCATCCGGAGTAATGACCAGACGGTTTTTACCTTTGGTCTCTTTACCGAAGCTTACAACACCTGACACTTCTGCAAGGATTGCGTGTTCTTTCGGTTTACGTGCTTCGAACAAGTCAGCAACACGTGGCAGACCACCGGTAATATCACGAGTACGTGAAGATTCTTGTGGTACACGACCAATTACGTCACCCACACCAATTGTTTCGCCATCACGGACAGAAAGAATAGTGTTTTGTGGCAAGAAGTAGAACTGTTCGCCGCCATCTACTGTGTCAAGCACAACAGCTGGACGTAAATCTTTACCAGAAGCAGGACGTGCTGTTACAGGCAAGATTTCAACAGTGGTCATACCAGTTGCATCATCAGTTTTCGATGTTGCAGTTACACCATCAGCAATCTGGCTGAAGCGAACTTTACCAGCTACTTCTGTAACCAGTGGATGTGTATGCGGATCCCAAGTCGCTACGATACCGCCTGCTTCTACAGCTTCACCATCTTTCAGCAAGATAGACGCACCATATGGCAGTTTGTAACGTTCACGTTCACGGCCTAAGTCATCTGCAATACCGATTTCACCTGAACGTGAAGTTGATACCAAGTGACCTTTGGCATGTTGTACAGTTTTTACGTTATGGAAACGTACAGTACCTTTATTACGAACTTGTACGCTGTTTGCAGCAGAAGTTCGGCTCGCAGCACCACCTACGTGGAAGGTACGCATGGTTAACTGTGTACCCGGCTCACCAATTGACTGAGCAGCCATAACACCCACAGATTCACCTGGGTTTACCAAGTGACCGCGTGCAAGGTCACGACCGTAACATTTCGCACAAACACCGAAAGTAGATTCACAAGATACGACTGAACGTACTTTAACTTCATCGACACCTTGCTCTTCCAGGTAGTTTGCAAGTTTTTCATCGATCAATGTGTTACGCGGCAGAATAACTTCTTCAGTACCCGCACGTTTCACATCTTCTGCAACTACACGACCCAGTACTCGAGTACCCAGGTTCTCGATCACGTCACCGCCTTGAATGAACGGAGTCATGACAAGACCAGACAACGTACCACAATCCGGCTCAGTGATGACCAAGTCTTGCGCAACGTCTACCAGACGACGAGTCAGGTAACCAGAGTTCGCTGTTTTCAGTGCTGTATCGGCCAAACCTTTACGCGCACCGTGTGTTGAAATGAAGTACTGAAGTACTGTCAAACCTTCACGGAAGTTCGCTTTAATTGGTGTCTCAATGATCGAACCATCCGGTTTCGCCATCAGACCACGCATACCAGCCAACTGACGAATCTGAGCTGCAGAACCACGGGCACCAGAGTCAGACATCATGTAGATGCTGTTGAATGATTTCTGTTTCTCGTCCTCACCCTGTTTGTTCTTAACAGTCGTGAATGACAAGTTATCCATCATCGCTTTCGCTACCTGGTCGTTTGTACGCGCCCAGATATCGACCACTTTGTTATAACGTTCGCCGGCAGTTACGAAACCTTGTTCGAACTGTTGTTCAATTTCACGAACTTCAGCTTCGGCTTTACCGATAATCGCTTGTTTTTGTGGTGGAATGACCATGTCTTCCATACCAACAGAAACACCAGAACGAGTCGCTTGGCGGAAGCCAAGGTACATCAATTGGTCCGCGAAGATAACAGTGTCTTTCAGACCCAGTTTACGGTAGCAAGAGTTAATTAACTTAGAGATGTTCTTTTTAGTCATCTCAACGTTAATTTGCTGGAAGTCCATACCTTCAGGCACAACTTCCCAAAGCAGACAGCGACCAGGAGTCGTATCTACGATAATCGTTTGCTGTTCACGTTCGCCGTTTTCGTTGATCACGGTTTGGTGTACACGTGCTTTCACGCGAGCGTGCATATCTACCTGACCAGTCGCAAGCGCACGGTTCACTTCGTCAGTATCCGCGAACACCATGCCTTCACCTTTGGCATTTACTGCATCACGAGTGATGTAGTAAAGACCCAAGACAACGTCCTGAGACGGTACGATGATTGGCTCACCGTTCGCTGGAGACAGAATGTTGTTAGTCGACATCATTAACGCACGAGCTTCTAACTGAGCTTCAAGTGTTAATGGTACGTGTACCGCCATTTGGTCACCGTCGAAGTCGGCGTTGAACGCAGCACATACGAGTGGGTGAAGACGGATCGCTTTACCTTCAATCAGAATAGGTTCAAATGCTTGAAGACCTAGACGGTGAAGGGTCGGCGCACGGTTCAACATTACTGGATGCTGACGAATCACAGAGGCAAGAACATCCCAAACTTCTGGAGTTTCACGTTCAACCATTTTCTTCGCAGCTTTAATGGTTGTTGCTTGACCAGAGGCTTGCAGCTTCGCAAAGATGAATGGCTTGAACAGTTCAAGCGCCATTTTCTTAGGAAGACCACATTGGTGTAAACGCAGGCTTGGACCTACGGTAATTACCGAACGACCAGAGTAATCGACACGTTTACCCAATAAGTTCTGACGGAAACGACCTTGTTTACCTTTGATCATATCTGCCAAAGATTTAAGAGGACGTTTGTTAGAACCAGTAATCGCACGACCACGACGACCGTTATCCAGCAATGCATCTACAGATTCTTGCAACATACGTTTTTCGTTACGTACGATGATGTCTGGAGCCGCAAGGTCAAGAAGACGTTTCAAACGGTTGTTACGGTTGATTACACGACGGTAAAGATCGTTCAAATCAGAAGTCGCGAAACGACCACCTTCAAGTGGTACAAGCGGACGAAGATCTGGTGGAAGTACTGGAAGTACGTTCATCACCATCCATTCTGGCTTGTTGTTCGAATCGTTGAATGCTTCCATCAATTTCAGACGCTTAGAAGCTTTTTTAAGCTTAGTTTCTGAAGTTGTGTTTGGAATTTCTTCACGAAGACGCGCAATTTCAGCTTCAAGATCGATATCTTTAAGCAAGTCTTGCACCGCTTCTGCACCCATTTTCGCAGTGAATTCATCACCGTGTTCTTCTAACGCATTGAAGTATTCTTCATCGTTAAGAAGTTGGTATTTCTCAAATGGAGTCATACCTGGGTCAGTGACAACGTAAGATTCGAAATACAATACGCGTTCGATATCACGTAGCGTCATGTCTAAAAGAAGACCAATACGGCTAGGCAGTGATTTCAAGAACCAGATGTGTGCAACTGGAGACGCAAGCTCGATGTGACCCATACGCTCACGACGAACTTTCGCAGTTGTTACTTCAACGCCACATTTTTCACAAATGACGCCTTTGTATTTCATACGCTTGTATTTACCACACAAGCATTCGTAATCTTTTACTGGACCAAAGATTTTGGCACAGAATAAACCGTCACGTTCTGGTTTGAACGTACGGTAGTTAATGGTTTCTGGCTTTTTAACTTCACCATGAGACCACGACTTAATCATTTCTGGTGACGCAAGACCAATACGGATGCGATCAAACTCTACTGGAGTATGACCGTCGGAATCCGTCTTTTTGCGCATGATATCGAGCAAGTCTTTCAATTTTTTTCTCCGTGTGTCGAGGAGATTTTCACTTCCCGACTGGGTCACAAATATTGTTTTTTACTGAAATTCGGGAATCTCAAAAATCCCCCTAAATCCCCCTTTATAAAGGGGGACTTTCTCCCCTCTTTCTTAAAGAGGGGTCGGGGGAGATTTCTTAGTCACCATTTTTCAGTTCAATGTTGATACCTAAAGAACGGATCTCTTTGGTCAATACGTTGAACGATTCAGGCATACCTGGGTCCATATAATGGTTACCATCTACAATGTTCTTATAGATACGGGTACGGCCTTCAACGTCATCCGACTTCACAGTAAGCATTTCTTGAAGCGTATATGCTGCACCGTATGCTTCCAGTGCCCAGACTTCCATCTCACCGAAACGCTGACCACCGAATTGTGCTTTACCACCCAGCGGCTGTTGCGTTACCAGAGAGTAAGAACCAGTAGAACGCGCATGCATCTTGTCGTCAACCAAGTGGTTCAGTTTCAGCATGTACATGTAACCTACAGTTACAGGACGGTCGAAACGTTCACCAGTACGGCCATCATACAATACAGTTTGACCCGTACGTGATAGACCTGCAAGTTCTAACAACTCTTTGATTTGCGATTCTTCAGCACCATCAAATACAGGCGTCGCAAGTGGAACACCCTTACGAAGGTTGCCAGATAATACCAAGATTTCTTCGTCGGTTAAGCTATCAAGATCTTCTTGCTCGCCACCTACTTTGTTGTAAATCTTGTCTAAGAATTCACGAAGCTCAAGTACAGTACGTTGCTCTTTCAACATCTTGTCGATTTGATCGCCAAGACCTTTAGCCGCCATACCCAAGTGAGTTTCAAGAATCTGACCCACGTTCATACGCGATGGTACGCCAAGCGGATTAAGAACGATATCTACAGGTACACCGTTCGCATCGTGTGGCATGTCTTCAACAGGTAGAATGTTTGATACAACACCTTTGTTACCGTGACGACCCGCCATCTTATCACCAGGCTGGATACGACGTTTAACCGCAAGGTAAACCTTAACAACTTTCAATACGCCAGTTGTGAGTTCATCGCCAGTTGAAAGTTTACGTTTCTTCTCAGCAAATTTCTCATCAATCTCTTGGCTCTTCTCTTTTAAGAACACTTGGATTTGAGTTAAACGCTCAGCGATTGCTTCGTCAACTGGTTGGATGTCAAGTAGATCAACAAGCTCTAAACCTGAAAGTACGTCTTCAGAAAGTTTGTCACCACGTTTAGTCGTACCACCACCGTTAGACTCTTGACCTTTCAACAAGCGAACAATACGTTCACGTGCTGCTTCTTCGAAGATTTTGTATTCTTCTTTCAAGTCTTTACGGTAAGCATCAAGCTGTGCTTTTTCAATTGCTTGAGCACGTTCGTCTTTTTCAAGACCGTCACGTGTAAACACTTGAACGTCAATCACTGTACCTTTGGTGCCAGATGGAACACGTAAAGATGAGTCTTTTACGTCAGCTGCTTTTTCACCGAAGATTGCACGAAGCAATTTTTCTTCAGGCGTCAACTGAGTTTCGCCTTTCGGTGTTACTTTACCGACAAGGATGTCACCTGCAGTCACTTCAGCACCAATGTAAACGATACCTGACTCGTCCAGTTTAGAAAGCGCTGCTTCACCCACGTTCGGGATATCGGCAGTAATTTCTTCAGCACCCAGTTTGGTATCACGTGCAACACATGAAAGTTCCTGGATGTGAATAGACGTTAAACGGTCTTCTTGAAGAACACGCTCAGATAACAAGATCGAGTCTTCGTAGTTGTAACCATTCCAAGTCATGAACGCTACACGCATATTTTGACCAAGCGCAAGCTCACCGCCATCAGTTGATGGACCGTCAGCCAGAACGTCACCACGACCTACTTTATCGCCCAGGTTCACAAGAACTTTCTGGTTGATACAAGTGTTCTGGTTAGAACGTGTGTATTTGATCAGGTTATAGATATCTACACCTGCTTCGCCTGCAACCATTTCGTCTTCGTTGACACGAATCACGACACGCGAAGCGTCAACAAATTCAATACGACCACCACGTTTCGCGATTACACATACACCAGAGTCATGTGCTACGTTCGCTTCCATACCGGTACCAACCAGTGGTTTGTCAGCGATTAACGTAGGAACAGCCTGACGTTGCATGTTCGAACCCATCAATGCACGGTTGGCGTCATCGTGCTCAAGGAACGGAATCAGTGATGCTGCTACAGATACAACCTGTTGAGCAGATACGTCCATATGCGTCACTTTTTCAGGAGGCATACGTACGAATTCACCTTGGTGACGTACAGAAACGAATTCTTCAGACAGGTTGCCGTCTTTATCTACTGCAGAGTCGGCCTGTGCAATTACAGTACCTACTTCTTCAATCGCAGACAGGTATTCAACGTCATCAGTTACGCGGCCATCAACCACTTTACGGTATGGAGTTTCCAGGAAACCGAAGTTGTTACATTTGGCGTAAACAGACAGAGAGTTGATCAAACCAATGTTTGGACCCTCAGGAGTCTCAATTGGACATACACGACCATAGTGAGTTTGATGTACGTCACGTACTTCGAAGCCCGCACGTTCACGAGTCAAACCACCAGGCCCAAGTGCTGATACACGACGTTTGTGTGTAATTTCAGACAACGGATTGTTTTGGTCCATGAACTGAGACAACTGGCTTGAACCAAAGAATTCTTTGATTGCAGCAGCCACTGGCTTCGCATTGATCAGGTCTTGCGGAGACAGATTATCAGTTTCAGCTTGAGACAAACGTTCTTTAACAGCACGTTCTACACGAACCAGACCTACACGGAATTGGTTCTCAGTCATTTCACCCACAGAACGAACACGACGGTTACCCAAGTGGTCGATATCGTCGACTTCACCTTTACCGTTACGGATTTCTACTAATGTTTTTAATACATCAGTGATATCTTCATTCGAGAGAATGCCTTCAACTTCGCGTGACTTCTGATCAGTACCCACTTCGTAAGGACGACCCAAACGACGGTTGAACTTCATACGGCCGACTGGAGACAGATCATAACGCTCAGAAGAGAAGAACAGGTTGTTGAACAGGTTCTCAGCAGCTTCTTTTGTTGGTGGCTCACCTGGACGCATGACTTTGTAGATTTCTACAAGTGCTTCATCACGGCTTACTGTGGTATCAGCACGTAATGTATCCGCAATGAATGGACCACGGTCAATATCGTTAGTGAACAGGACGTTGAACTGTTTCACGCCGCCTTCTGCAATTTTCACCATAATTTCATGGCTTAGAACAGTATTGGCTGCAATCACATCACCATCTTTCAGTGGGATGTCTTCAGCAGTGATACGTTCGTACAGGTATTCATCAGGAACAGAAAGCTTCTCAAGACCAGATGCTTCCATTTGACGTACATGACGTGCGTTAATACGTTTACCTTGTTCAACAATGACTTTGCCGTCTTTGTCAGCAATGTCGAACTGTGCCATTTCGCCGCGCAGGCGCTCTGGAACAAGGTCAATCTGGTAGCTACCCATGTCCAGATACACAGGTACTTTCTCGTAGAACATGTCGAGAATTTGTTCGTTGGTATAACCCAGCGCACGAAGCACCACAGTCGCAAGCAATTTACGACGACGGTCAATACGTACGTAGACCAGGTCTTTGGCATCGAATTCAAAGTCTAACCATGAACCACGGTAAGGAATGATACGAGCTGAATAAAGGACTTTACCGCTTGAGTGAGTTTTGCCTTTATCGTGGTCAAAGAATACGCCCGGTGAACGGTGCAATTGCGATACGATTACACGCTCGGTACCGTTAATGACGAAAGTACCGTTGTCTGTCATAAGCGGCATTTCGCCCATGTAGACTTCTTGTTCACGTACGTCTTTGATTGATTTAGTTTCGCGATCTTTCAGGATCAAACGAATTTTTACGCGCATTGGTGCTGCATAAGTTGAGCCACGAAGGATACATTCGCGTACATCAAACTCAGGCTTACCAAGACTATACTCAACGAATTCTAAAGCAGCATTGCCAGAATAACTTTCAATAGGAAAAACTGAACGAAATGCGGCTTGGAGACCGATATCTTCGCGGTTTTTTGGTGATTTGCCATCTTGTAAGAATGTTCTGTACGAGTCGACTTGAATCGCGAGCAGGTACGGAGCATCCATGACGCTAGGCAATTTACCAAAATTCTTACGGATCCGTTTCTTTTCGGTATATGAGTATGCCATCTGGAGTCCTCGGAAAGTGTAAACCAAGCCCGCCTGCAGAACGGGCTCAGAAGGAATTACGCTGGCCGATATGGCCACCACTCTTTACAAATGCTGCAATTTTTAGTGGTATTAAAACGCTTAACAATATTTTTTTAATGAAAAATATTGGTAAGCGTTTGTTCATTATGTTTATTTTTAATTTGTATGAATTTTATATCATGCAAACAAAAATCGAGCCGATTATTGTAACGCAAAAAGGCTGATGACCCAAGAGCCATCAGCCAATTTTTGGAGCCGATTATAAAAAAACCGGCTCCTTTAAGAAATTACTTAAGAGTAACTGTAGCACCAGCTTCTTCAAGTTTTTTCTTAAGCTCTTCGCCTTCTTCTTTAGAAACGCCTTCTTTAAGAACTGTAGGTGCGCCTTCAACCATGTCTTTAGCTTCTTTCAAGCCAAGACCAGTAGCTTCACGAACTGCTTTAATTACAGCAACTTTGTTACCACCGAAAGAAGTCAACTCAACGTTGAATTCTGATTGTTCTTCAGCAGCAGCAGCAGCGCCAGGAGCAGCAGCAACAGCAACAGCAGCAGCAGATACGTTGAATTTCTCTTCGAAAGCAGAGATTAGTTCAACAAGTTCAAGAACAGTTTTTTCTGCAACTGCGTTTAGGATTTCTTCGTTAGTTAAAGCCATGAGAATAACTCCAAATGGAAATTGAATGGTGTGGAAATAAATTTAAGCTTATGCAGCTTCTGACTCGTTTTTCTCTTTGAGCGCAGTAATAAGGCGACCCAATTTCGAAATAGGAGCTTGAAGAACGTTTGCAAGCATAGTAAGCGCTTTTTCTTGGTTCGGAAGGTTCGCGATTACGCTAACTTCAGCACCTTCGTAAACTTTGCCATCAAATGCAGCAGCTTTAAGTTCGAATGCTTTGTTAGTTTTTGCGAATTCTTCGAACAAGCGTGCAGCTGCACCCATGTCGTCTTCAGAAGTCGAGAAAGCTAAGATTGTTGGGCCAACAAGGCTGTCGTTCAAGATATTGAATTGAGTATCTTGAAGAGCGCGTTTAGCCAGAGTGTTACGCACGATACGTGTTTTAACACCTAGTTTACGAGCTTCAACACGAAGAGCAGTTAATTGCTCAACTGTTAAACCTTGGTAGTCAGCAACAACAGCGGCAAATGCAGTAGAAGCAATTTCACTTACTTCAGCTACGATCTGTTTTTTGCCTTCAATAAGAAGAGCCATTGTAAAACCTCCTAACGGTGATTTATGTGCCTGATCACAAGCACACTCCCAATTCGTGAATTCATCTCTGAAATCACACGCGGAGGATGAACAAATCACACCACCGCGTCTACGCAGGCTGGAGTATTAAGAGGAAAGCATAAAACTCCCCTCGCCTGAGGTCTTTGACGCTGATAAATTTACATTTATCAATTCAAAGTCTGCCTAAGTTCGCAAGTAGTCCGAAACCGGTTTCTTCTTGCGTAAGTTTTAAAGCAGTGCTTTAAAACTTACTCAGGGCTTTAAAATTCTGTATAAGTTTATAACTTATTTAGAAACATTTGCTACATCAACGATCAGACCAGGACCCATAGTAGAGCTTAGAGTGATCTTTTGAATGTAAACACCTTTAGAAGTAGCAGGTTTTGCTTTCTTAAGGTCAGCTACAAGAGCTTCAACGTTTTGACGAACAGCTTCAGCAGAGAAACCTACTTGACCGATCGCAGCGTGGATAATACCTGCTTTGTCTACACGGTAACGCGCTTGACCAGCTTTTGCATTTTTAACTGCAGTTGCTACGTCAGGAGTTACAGTACCTACTTTAGGGTTTGGCATTAAGCCACGTGGACCAAGAATCGTACCTAATTTACCAACAACGCGCATTGCATCAGGAGCAGCAATCACTACGTCGAAGTCAAGGTTTCCGCCTTGGATGCTTTCAGCAAGATCATCGAAACCAACAACGTCTGCACCAGCTTCTTTCGCAGCTTCAGCAGCAGCGCCTTGAGCAAATACAGCTACGCGTACAGTTTTACCAGTACCTGCAGGAAGAGTAGTCGCGCCACGAACAACCTGATCAGATTTACGAGGGTCAACACCTAGGTTTACAGCGATGTCCAAAGATTCTTTGAATTTCGCAGCTGGAAGGCTAGTAAGAACTTCTACAGCTTCTTCTAAAGTGTAAACTTTCTGTGCTTCTACAGCAGCAGCAATGGCTTTTTGACGTTTAGTTAACTTTGCCATGTCTTATAGCTCCACTTCCAAGCCCATAGAACGTGCAGAACCAGCAATGGTACGTACACGAGCGTCTAAATCAGCACCAGTTAAATCTGGTTCTTTAGTAGTCGCGATTTCTTCCAATTGAGCACGAGTCAACTTACCAACTTTAGTTTTGTTAGGTACAGAAGAACCCTTTTGGATACCAGCAGCTTTCTTAAGAAGAACAGCAGCAGGTGGAGTTTTCATGATGAATGTGAACGACTTGTCGTTGTACACAGTGATCACGACTGGAATTGGCAGACCAGCTTCAACTTTTTGTGTCGCAGCATTGAATTCTTTACAGAATGCCATGATGTTAACACCACGTTGACCTAGTGCAGGACCAATCGGTGGAGATGGATTCGCTTTACCAGCTGGAACTTGCAGCTTGATATAGCCGTCAATCTTCTTAGCCATTTCAAATTACCTCTGGGTGCAAACGCCGCTAGGCTCCCCAATGATTTCAAGTAACGATACCGTTACAACAACAATGCCTGATTTGCACGCAAATCAGGCGTTTTCAACCCGAACAAATTAAACTGTTTTTTCGACTTGACGAAATTCCAGTTCAACCTGAGTTGGTCGGTTAAATACGTTAATAGTCAGCGTTAAGCGTGACTTGTCGTAAAGCACTTCTTCCACCACACCTTTAAAGTCAGTGAATGGACCGTCAATTACGAGTAATTCTTCGCCTGGTTCAAACATGGTCTTAGGACGCGGTGCTTCACCAGTATTGCGTACACGTGCAAGGATTGCATCAGCTTCTTTTTGCGTAATTGGAGCCGGTTTTTCAGCCGTACCACCAATAAAGCCAAGCACTTTTGGACATTCTTTAACAATGTGCCAAGTGTCATCGTTCATTTCCATTTCGACTAATACATAGCCAGGAAAGAACTTACGCTCTGATTTACGCTTCTTGCCATCCTTCATTTCTACCACTTCTTCGGTAGGAACAAGGACTTCACCAAAGCTATCGGCAACAGCGCTACGCTGGATTCGATCATTAAGCGAACGCATCACTTGTTTTTCATAACCTGAATAGGCATGAATAATGTACCAACGTTTCATAGCTCTCTTACCCGATAATAAACTTCATTAACCAGCCTAAAACATAGTCAAAGCACCATAGAACAATGGCTGCAATCACTACAACAGCAAGGACTTGCCAAGATGTGGTCACAGTCTCTTGTTTGGTAGGCCAGGTCACTCGACGTAACTCGATTCGTGCATCCTTAAGAAGACGAACAAAGCCTTTGCCTTGATGGGTGGCGTATAATAAACCGAATGCCACAACGATACAAGCCAAAATTACCCCAACGCGCACCCAAATATCATTCGCAGGCGCCCAGTATGCAGGTAAATATTGGTTTACCATCATAGCACCGACCAATAAAATCAAGGCGATAACCCATAGAACAATGTCTAATGGAGAACCAGAACTTACATCTACAGCAGGATTATTTCTTTGAGGAATTGCCGCTTCGCTTAATGCGTCGCGTGATTTATCATTCGACATTTTTGTACTCGTCGTAGGTTTCGCGACTTATTATATGACCAGTTTTGCCGACATCAAGCGTCTTTTGAAAAAACTTGGCAGGCCAGGAGGGACTCGAACCCCCAACATTCGGTTTTGGAGACCGACGCTCTACCAATTGAACTACTGGCCTGTAGATAAACTGGAGCCGAAACTCCAGCTTATTTTCTATTCTATGATTATGCAGTTACTTTAGCAACTACACCAGCACCAACTGTACGACCACCCTCACGGATCGCAAAACGTAGACCTGGGTCCATTGCGATTGGGTGAATCAGTTCTACTGACATTTCTACGTTGTCACCAGGCATAACCATTTCAACGCCTTCTTTCAAAGAAATCGCGCCAGTTACGTCAGTTGTACGGAAGTAGAACTGTGGACGGTAACCGTTAAGGAATGGAGTGTGACGACCACCTTCGTCTTTAGAAAGTACGTATACTTCTGCATCGAATTTAGTGTGCGGTTTGATAGAACCTGGTTTAGCAAGTACTTGACCACGTTGTACGTCTTCACGTTTAGTACCACGAAGCAAGATACCACAGTTCTCACCAGCACGGCCTTCGTCAAGAAGTTTACGGAACATTTCAACGCCAGTTACAGTAGTCTTAACTGTGTCTTTGATACCCACGATTTCAACTTCTTCACCAACTTTGATGACACCAGTTTCAACACGGCCAGTTACAACTGTACCACGACCAGAAATTGAGAATACATCTTCGATTGGCATCAAGAATGCTTGGTCGATTGCACGTTCTGGTTCTGGGATGTAAGAGTCAAGCGCTTCAACAAGAGCTACAACTGCGTCTTCACCGTATTGACCAGCTTCACCGTTAAGTGCAGCAAGTGCTGAACCACGGATTACAGGAGTGTCATCACCTGGGAAGTCGTAAGTAGAAAGAAGTTCACGAACTTCCATTTCAACCAGTTCAAGAAGCTCTTCGTCGTCTACAAGGTCGCATTTGTTCAAGAATACAACGATGTAAGGTACACCTACCTGACGAGAAAGCAGGATG
This sequence comes from Acinetobacter sp. YH16031, assembly GCF_013417335.1. Lineage (NCBI taxonomy): Bacteria > Pseudomonadati > Pseudomonadota > Gammaproteobacteria > Moraxellales > Moraxellaceae > Acinetobacter > Acinetobacter sp. YH16031. The sequence goes on along the minus strand of NZ_VPED01000006.1, from coordinate 17,160 downwards.
TGTTCACGAGTTTGTGGCATTGGACCGTCAGTCGCAGCACATACAAGGATCGCGCCGTCCATCTGAGCAGCACCAGTAATCATGTTTTTAACATAATCGGCGTGGCCCGGGCAGTCTACGTGAGCGTAGTGACGAGTTGGAGAATCGTATTCTACGTGTGAAGTATTAATTGTAATACCACGTGCTTTTTCTTCTGGTGCAGAGTCGATTGCAGCGTAGTCTTTCGCTTCACCACCGAATTTTTTAGCACATACAGTTGCAATCGCAGCTGTTAAAGTTGTTTTACCATGGTCAACGTGACCGATTGTGCCCACGTTAACGTGTGGCTTATTACGTTCAAACTTAGCCTTAGCCATGTTAATCTTCCTCGTTTACGTCGAACACAATTCTGAGTAAAACCCAGCTCCGACATATCGTTTAAAAAAAACCAAACACCAAATACTTGAAAAGCAGACTAAATAGCCTGCTTTTGAAATATTTTTGCAACCACGTTGCCAAACTGTAATCTGGAGCTCTTATCGAGATTTGAACTCGAGACCTCTCCCTTACCAAGGGAGTGCTCTACCACTGAGCTATAAGAGCAAATATTAGCACTTCAAACAATGGAGCGGGAGACGAGGATCGAACTCGCGACATGCAGCTTGGAAGGCTGCCGCTCTACCAACTGAGCTACTCCCGCACGATGTTGGTACTTACCACTTTGAAGTCTTAAAATTGGTGGTGAGGGAAGGATTCGAACCTTCGAAACTTTCGTAGCGGAGTTACAGTCCGCCCCCTTTGACCGCTCGGGAACCTCACCATTTTTACACTTACATCAGTGTCGTTCTTTACTTCGCACTCCAAACTCTCTAAGATGGTGCCGGCACACGGATTCGAACTGTGGACCTACTGATTACAAGTCAGTTGCTCTACCAACTGAGCTATGCCGGCGTTTCTTAGTGTTTCGTACGTTTCGTATCGGAACGGTGTGCAGTTTAGCAAAACTCAGAATCCATGCAAGTGTTTTTTTCAAAAAAAACGCCAAAAACTCACAAAATCAATCCGTTTGATGATAATTCAACCGCTTTGATCACTGCACGAGCTTTTATTTGGGTTTCATTCCATTCTGACTCAGGATTTGAGTCCGCAACCAGCCCTGCTCCAGCCTGAACATAGACCTTATTTTCACGAATCACGCAGGTACGAATGGCAATCGACATGTCCATTTCACCATGCCAGCCTAAATAACCAACAGCGCCGCCAAAAATTCCGCGTTTTACTGGCTCAACTTCGTCAATAATTTCCATGGCACGAATTTTTGGCGCACCAGAAAGTGTTCCCGCAGGGAAAGTTGCCTTAAAAACATCCAGTGCATCCACATCATCACGTACTTCACCTTGTACATTTGACACAATGTGCATCACATGCGAGTAACGTTCGATCACCATTTGATCAGTGACTTGTACTTTACCGATTTTGGATACTCGACCGACATCATTTCGGCCCAAGTCAATCAGCATTAAGTGCTCGGCAATTTCTTTTTCATCAGACAGTAAATCTTTTTCCAGTGCCAGATCTTCTTCTTTGGTCTTGCCACGTGGACGCGTACCCGCCAGTGGACGAACAGTCGCAATGCCATTTTCCAGACGAGAAAGAATTTCAGGCGAAGAACCCACAATATGGAACGGCGTATTGTTTTCCAAGGTCTGCCCTTGCACGAGGAACAGGTAAGGTGATGGATTAAGATGACGTAATGCGCGATAGACCTGTAAAGGCTCACCATCGAAATCAGAAACCATACGATGACCCGGCACGACCTGCATCACATCTCCGGCACGAATGTACTCTTTTACCTTTTCAATAGAGGCAATAAAGTTGTCATGTCCAGTTAAAGACTCAAAGTGCGGTGCTGTATGTTTTTCTGCTTTCAGGCTCACTGGTGTTGCCAGAATATTTTCCAGCTCATCCAGCTGCTGCTGCGCTTTCTCATAAGCTGCCTGATCCGCTGCATCGGCATGGACAATCAGGAACAGGGTATCTTTCAGATTATCGAATACGATGACGGTTTTGGACAGCATCATCCAGATATCTGGCAAGCCTACCGGATCAGCTTCAGGCACATTTTTTAGCTTAGGTTCGATATAACGTACTGAGTCATAACCAAAGTAACCGACAAGACCACCGGTAAAGCTTGGTAAGGCTGGAAGTTCTGCCTGGGTCGGTACTTTAAACTGTGCCTGAAAGTCACGGATATACTGGAATGGATCGGCACAGTGCTGTTTTTCAATAGAGCCATCTGGATGCTGAACAGTCAGTTCACCCGCATTACAGGAGAATACAGTCGATTCACCCAGGCCGATAATTGAATAGCGCGCCCAGTTTTCTCCCCCTTCCACAGATTCGAACAGATAAGCCTGTTGGTGCTGTTTTAGACGGGCAAAGATAGATAAAGGAGTATCAGTATCAGCCAGGCGCTGGCGGTATACAGGAATCAGGTTGTAGCCTTGAGATGCAAGTTGCTGGAATTGAGCTGAAGTTGTCATTCGGTTTTTCTCTTTAAATTAGGGTTACTCAGTATGAAAATGGAATTGAACTGAGCGACGCCATCGAAAAACCTTACAACTATTCATCTTATTTCCTTCGTACCCTATTTAAGCAAGCAATTCACGTAGATCATCAACAATTTCTTGAGGATCACAGTCTGCTATATTTTCACCATGATTATAGCCATAGCTGACTACAATACAATCTATACCCGCACGGCGCGCAGCTTCGATGTCATTGACCGAATCTCCGATCATCAGTACCTGGTCTTTGGTCACGCCATAATGTTCCACACAATGCAACAACTGACGCGGATCTGGCTTACGCTCGGCAAAGCGATCACCACCAATGGTGTCATCAAAGTATTTCGCCATTTCCAGAATATCCAGAATACTGCGTGCCGGTTCTTCTGGTTTATTGGTCACACAGATCAGTTTTTTATCGTTAGCCTTACCCCATTCCAGAAACTCGATAATTCCGTCAAATGGCTTGGTATCCACACAAGGATCGGCATTGTAAATTTCCAGGAACGTCGTAAGTAATTCCTGATGTTGGGCAGGTAATACCTCACCCACCAAATGCTGGAGTACGCTTTCACAGAACTTGGACGTTCCTTTACCAATCCAGACCCGTACCTGCTCCTCAGTCACCAGGGGTAGCTGCAAAACATTCAGGCTCATATTCATGGCCCGATACAAATCATGGGCTGAATCCACCAAGGTGCCATCCAGATCGAATAAAATCAGCTTACGTTGTTCCAGTTGTGCAATTGACATCCTGAGCCTCATTTTCTTTATTTGCAGCCATAAAAAAGGCATGCGTGATGCATGCCTCGATTGTAACCAATCATGGGCTTATTTAAACAACACCCAAGCGATAATCGCCAAAATAATCAGAACGATTAGTGAAATCAGTCCAATAGATGCATTTTTCTGTGCTTCTTTTTCCTGCTCTACACGAGAAACAGGCTGTTCCACCGGAATTGGTGCGGGTTCTGGCTTAACCGAGCTCAGATCTACACCCTCAGCAATAGGCGCAGGTTTTGGGATACCGACATTGGTCGGCATACCATCACGGGTCAAGTTGACTGAAGCATCACGCTCTTTCAATTCTGGAATGCCCTGCTCATTCATCTGCTGGGCAGGAGTTTTCTCAACCGTTTCGATCTCTTCAACCACTTGCTCTGCTGTTTCTTCAACTTCTGGCGCCACTTCAACAGGCGCTACAGGTTCAAGAACCAGAAATTTCAAGCTGGCAAACTGGACTACATCGTCCTGCTGTAACTGCGTTTCCTGCTCAATACGCAAGTCATTCACAAAAGTGCCATTAGATGAACCTAGATCCTGTACCCACAGTGCATCGTCTTTTAGCAGAAAAGCAGCATGCTTACGCGAGATTTCCGCAGCCTGCAGCACAATATCAGCCGCCTGATGACGCCCCACCAGCATGTCACGGTCAATCGCTATTTCCTGTCCGGTCAAATCATCGGTAATTGCCTGTATTTTCCAAGTCATGAAATCTACTTCTCTATTCTCTTTGACATTATCATAACATGCTGTATGCAAATGCGAATGGTCTAGCTTTTGGGTCTAAGTGTGGTTGTTGTAACGGTATTTCTACTTTTTTCAACCTGCTGGACTGGCTGCTGTACCACTTGTCGCTGAATCCCCGGCTCAATTGCTATCGGTGTAGCCACTGCTGCGGCTGACGGTGTTGACGCTGGCGCACTCGGAACATTCTGGTAGGACGAATTCATCAGTGGTGTCTTGGAAACTGGAATACGCTGCTGATACACATCTTCAACACTTTCCGGTAGCTTGGCAAAATTACCGTCTGAATCGAGCGCCAATTGCAGGCTATAGAGTTGACCATAACGTTGCTGCGTCAGTTTACGCACTTCATTTTTATCCCCCACAATCGTTGGATGGATAAAGATCAATAAGTTACGTTTCTGATTAGACTTACCTTCTGAGCGAAACAAACGTCCCACCCCTGGAATTGCCCCTAGACCCGGTACTGCCTGACGTCCATAACTGGTATTGTCCGAAATCAAGCCACCGAGTACGATCGTTTGTCCATGTTCTGCCAGAATCGAGGTTTTAATCGCACGTTTGCTGGTGACTAGATCTTGCGCTTGGCCTTTATTGGCTTTTACATCTGAGACTTCCTGCTCAACTTCCAGACGTACCGTACCATCTTCGCCAATGTGTGGTACGACTTTTAAAGTGACCCCAACATCTTTACGCTCAATAGTGGTATAAGGATTGGCAACACCTGCGGCTCCCGTAGAAACTGAACCTGTCACAAAGGGTACATTTTCACCGACAACGATATAGGCTTCCTCATTATCCATGGTCACAATCGACGGCGTAGATAACAGGTTAGACTTGGTCGTTTCTTTTAAGGCCTGAATCATCGCGCCGTATAAACGGCGTGAACCATCACTGCCTTCACGATAATCACCGATCACCAATGAACTGCCTGCACCTACAGTACTCGCCGCACCTGCACCACCGCCAGTCAGATAACCCGCTGCAATATTTTTCAGACTGGTGCCAAAATTATCAAAATTGATCAGACCAATTCCGCTGCTGATATCACCTAAGGCCCATTGCACACCCAGCTGATCTGCATCTGTTCCTTCTACTTCAATAATTGCAGCTTCAATCAGAACCTGTTGACGGCGTACATCTAACTGATCAATCGCAGATTCGATTTCACGCATCAGTTGCGGGTCAGCCTTGACCACCAATGAATTTTGCGTGGCATCCGCAATAATGCTGACGCCGTTGGCATTAAAGCTGCTGATCCCGCCCTGCTCGGTTTTCATGCCGGTATTTAACTGAATATTGGATGCGGTTGAGCTGTTTGAGTTGGTAGTACTGTTATTATTCAGGTTATTAGTCGAATTATATGAAGACGAACTAGAAGAGGAATTATCCAAACCAGTATTGACTGCTTGCCCTGTCACTAACCCCTGCAAAATTTCCGAAAGATTCTTGGCACTGGCATATTTCAAACGAAAGACTTTTAAACCACCCAGACGGTCTGCTGCAGGTACATCCAGCGTTTCAATAATCTGACGAATACGCTTACGTGTCGCTGGATCCCCTTTAATCAGAATCCGGTTAGTACGCACATCTGCCATGACCCGCACCCGTGAACCACGCAAATCTTTAGCTGCACCTGTTGCTGCCATAGAGTCAATCAGCTCGATCATTTCTTCGGCCTGACTGGATTGCAGGCTAATGGCTTCAATATCATTCTGACCCGTGCCATCCAGGTTACGGATGATGGTTTCCAGCTGATAGATATTGGTCGCCCGATCCGACACAATCAGTGCATTGGTACCCGGAACGGCAGCCAAATGGGCAAACTGTGGCATCAACGGACGCAGGGCCGGAATCAGGTCATTCGGATTGGTATTTTCCAGCCAGATCACGCGAGTGACAATCTGGTCACCGGTAGCACGATGACGTGCATCATAGGGAATCCCGGAGCTTTTGACATTGCTGTCTGGAACCAGCTTGATGGTATTTCCTGAAGGGATGGCCACTACACCATTGACATTCAAGACGCCTAAAAACAGGTCATAAACTTCGTTTTTATTCAGTGGCTTGTTGGAAATGACCGTGACATTGCCTCGAACTCGGGGATCTACCGCAAAATTTTTACCGGTAATATCCGCCACTTCATTAATGAAGGCGGTTAAGTCTGCATCCCGGAGATTGATTTTCCAGGTTTGCGCATAACTTGCCGTACTGACCATAGCAACCAATGGGGCGGCCACACAGAATGCCCATGCTGATCGATTATTATTAAATAAAGCCATAAACTTTTGTGTTTCCTAACCCTATGCGTGATGACACATCACTTCAAATCCTGTTGTATGGTCATCACCTGATCACCACGTTTTATTTCGAGTTTGACCTGACCTTCACGTCGAGCCTGTTCCAGTAATTGTGCTTCGGTTTGTCCCTGTGACAGGGTCTGACCATTCAAAGACAAAATCCGGTCTCCCGGTCTTAACCCCAAGCGATTACGCAGTGCAGCCGGTGTCCGTGAAGTGACTTCATAACCACCCTCTGCTGCACTTACCCCCATATTCTGTAAGTACTGGTCCTTATTTTCCTGCATCTGCTGGATAGCCCGATTGATTTCACTCTGCGGTGAAGGTTGCTCAGGCATACCACTTTCCATATGCATCGGAGGCATCGGATTTGAAGATGCTGAGGTATCCGGCACGATTGGCTGGTTTAAACCATTTTCCAACCCTTTAAACAGGATTTCTTGGGTCGCACCGCTTGATTTACGCAAAATCACCCGGTCCCAATACACTTCAGCCAGCGTAAAACCGCTATTCCCCAATACTTCTCCGACCCGATAACGGTCAGACTGGTCATTAATTTTCAAGACTGCTGAAGAGTTATAGCTTGGGCTCGCCACCACAACTCCCTGCAAGACAATATTGGCAGTTTCAGCAGTGTTCGCTGCGTAAGTATTTTCCTGAAATAGTGAAAAGGCACTTATATTTGGCACTTGAGCCTGTTGTGACCCCAGCTCTACCTGATCAATCTGCATCGCTTGTGGAGGAGCCACCAGAAGCCAGAATAAAGCAGCCAATTTCCAGCATAAATACAGAATCAGCAGGAACAATAAAATCGGAGCAACACGTTCTGTCTGTTTCAGATCAATATTTTTAAAATAATCGAGTGGGCTTGCCATCAGTTGAAGCCCCCCATTAAAGGCTGACGGGTACTAATCACATAAGTATCCAGCCCAGCTTTACCGGCATAAGAAGGAGCATTCAATAGAAAACGCTGTGTCAGCTGAATATCCAGCATCAAGCTTGGATCCAGTTTAATATTCAACATACGTTGATCACGATTGTCGCGTACGTCCAACAGCAGCTGCCCATTCTCATCGGATAACTGACCACTTAGAACCGGTACATTCATACGCTCCTGACGCTGGGCAAACGTGTAAATCAGTTCACCACCACTCCATTGCATCTGACCGTCTACATGACTAAAGCCTTGCTCTTTTTTATATTTAAAATCGAGTTCTTTAAACTGAATCGGGTTGGTAGGCCATTGCCAGTCAGCAATCTTCTTTAAAGTTTCAGGTGCAAGCTGTCCCTCAAGGTTTTTGACGGTTAAAGTTTTATTCAGACCATAGCCCATCACACCCGAAAACTGGGTATTACCGCTATGCAGATCAATATTCGCCCCTAATCTCAGCAACAACAGGTCCAAAGGGCGAACCTGCCAGTTCAGACTTCCCCGAAGATTACCTTTTTTCCAGTCCGCACTTCCCTGCCAGATATTCCCGCTTACATTATGTAAGACCTGATTATTTTTATAAAATTTTGAAATTAACCAAGCTGCAGGTACTTGCAGAATCACAAAGACAAAAAAGGCTAGAATTGCAAATATCAACCATTTTAATGTTTTCGGCTTATTGCTCATCCCGCCACGACCAACCTATCCAATCGAAACCCCTAAATTTATAGTTTTGTCATTTTATAATCACATTATGCACACTTTTTCTCTGACGCCAATTCATAGGCATAAAAAAACCAAGCAGGATATGCTTGGCTGATCAATCACAGGCCGTATGCATAACAGCCTGATGATGAATAATGCGGCAGAAGGATTAGATCACGAAATCTTCCAGTTTTGCGCCTTTCTCTAATTCAGCAACTAACCAGCGTGGCTGTTTACCGCGACCAGTCCAGGTGTCTTCCGGATTGCTTTTACTGCGATAACGTGGCTCTACAGACTTACGTGCAGTTTTTTTACGTTTAGAAGCACCAAATTCAAGAAGCTGTTCAATCGTCAAGCCTACTTTGTCGGCAATATCCAATACCTGATGATAAGCATCTTCAATTTCCTGATCTTTTTTCAAAGCAATTAAAGACTCAGCTTCTGCTTGTAAACGTTTTAACTCTTCAACTGATAAATTTGTAATATCTGGCATCATATTCTCCAATAAATAGCATTATTTCTTTTAATAAATAACGAACCCATCATATTTATATTAAGTGTAATATTCAATATAAAATTTTAAATTTACAACAATAAACTTAAGGGCCATTACAAAATTAATCATTAAATTAGAGATGAAACTCTATATTAAATTTCATGTTGTACAGTTAATTCCAGCGATTTTATTTTTTCTCGAATATGTTCAGGTATTTCAGTTTTCTGCATATTTTTATTTAAACATACAATTACTGCTTCGGAAGTAGCTACGATACTTTGCTGCTGTTCACTCCATAATAAATAATGCATTCTGACTGCACTATTCCGAATTTCATCAATTCGTGCCGCCACTTTTAATTGATCTGGATAAACTACAGGTTTTAAATAACGGCATTGATTTGAAGCCACTACTGTTAAAATATCTTCATCAAAAATATTTAATTTACCCAAATAAGCCAAACGGGCACTTTCTATATAACGGTAATACATCGCATTATTAACATGCCCAAACGCATCCATGTCTCCCCATGCAACAGTTTGCGAATAAATCACCGGATATTGTTGTAATTCTGACATTATTTCCTCAAATTCTGATTTCGATAAAATTAACATTCGATTCAAATACGGCATTTAACTGCTGTATTAAATCCTCTCTTCCCTGCAATACAGATTTAATTCTCAAATAGCTCATGCGGATGTCATCTGGATAGAGATCCAGCAATTGCTGAGCTTCTTCTACCCGGCCAGTCGCCTGTAGAATATGCCATTTGGCAAAACTTAATATTGGCAGTGCAGTATATTTTGCATCCCAAACTGAGATCTGCTGCTCAATATCTGCATAATCTGGAAACTGCTTTAATAACTGCTGCTGGAACCATAAATAAAATACATCCTGATTAAATTGGAGTTCCAGTAAGTGTTTAGCAAGGCTTTCATGCTCAACACTCATTTCCGGCATTCTAAATAATAGTTTCAACCATAATAGCTTGACTTCATAGTCACGATTAAATATGTCCTGTTTTAAATCCAGATAACGTTGTTTTAAATATTCCAAATCATCTTCAGTAGCTTGATCATAAGCTATTAATAATTGCTGCAGCCATATTTTTTTTACTTCTTGGTCTAAATGTCCATATTTGGTTGAACGTAAATATAACCAGGGAAACTGTAAGGCAAATTGCCCCCATAAAGCATTTAAACGCTTTTCATAAGCGGTTTTGACTCGTCTTAACCAGGGAGATAACTCATGTTGATTTAAAAATTCTAAATGCGTTAATGCCTGCTGACCATCCTGCTGTGATAAATAGATTTCAATTCGCTGTAATTCTGCCAGTTCAAATGCCATTGGATTGGACTGATTTAAACTACTCAATGCTTCGCTATATTGTTGCTGTCCCCAGGATAATCGGGCATCAATAATATGCTTGAGCAATCCCGACTGATTAAAAGACTGCTGAATAAAATCCCGTTGATCCTGTGCAGCATTTAATAACCAAACCACAGCTAACTGCTCATAAGGATGTAGGCGTGCAAAGCTGAATACCGTTTCATGTTTACGCTGTTTAAAGCTGAGATAACGTTTGGTCGCATACCACAGCATATGCATCAGGAAACTGATTGCGATAAGCAAGCCTACCAGAAACCAGAAAGTGGTCTGGATCTGTAGTTCGCGCCAGTACAGATAAACATAACCCGCACCATAACCATAGCTCAGTACACTCAAGATCGCTAAGCCCAGCAAACCAACCAGTAAATAAGCAAGTAAAATCTGTTTCATAAGCAATTAACCGATCAGGGTACGCGTATTGAGCGGAGGAGTAGGCGTCTGAGGTGCTGCCCTGATTTGTTCCAGTCGTTGAATCCATTGTTTGCTTTGCGCATCCGGAAGTTGCGCCAATACCTCGATCACACTTTTCAGGGCTTGCTGGAAAGCTACCTGTTGTCCTTGTTGCACACTATTTTCTGCAATCAGTAAACGCAACTGAGCTTCTTTTAAGACCAGATTACGCTGCATTAAGACCGCACTTGGCTTCTCGATTGATTCAATCTGAATCCAGCGCTGCCAGAATGAGCTTTGGGATATAGCGCGATTCTGATGCTGCACCTGGATTTCCTTTTCCATCTCAGCATCAATCTGTTGCAATAATTCTTTTAATTTATTCTGTTGTACTAAACGATTGTTAATGAACTGCTTAAGGACTTCCCGATCCTTGTCAATCGCCTGATTCAGGCTACCCAGAAGAGCAGGTGCCAGTTCTAGATGTTCAAGCTGATTAGATAACTGGTTTAACTTTTCCATAGCCATTGCATATTGTTGCTGCTGCAAGGCAAACTCAACCAGATCCAGATATTGCTCGACTAAAGGCAGATCATCCTGCAAGTCAGCCCTAGGAGTATCCTGAACTGTCCCCTTGTTCGGTGTTTCAGGGTTTGCTGCTTGGCCCGTAGCAACCTGACGTTTTAAGGCCACCAGCTGATCATTCAGATTGGCATTCTGCTGTTGCAGCTGCTTAAAATTCTGGGTCAATTCAGTCTGTGCTGAATTTAAGCCAAACAGGTCATAGCTCAGCTTGGCAATCCACACCAAGCTCAAGATGAAAAAAACAATGAATAATTTTTTCATGCGTTTCCTAGTACATCAGTAGCTGCTGCAAAATCGTCGATCCGCTTAAGTCCTCTAACTGAGCGAATTGAAAACCAGCCTGATGTTGCTGTTGATATTCCCCAAGCATGGCAGCCAAACGCGGCCCCAAAACCAAATACAATGCCCGATTAATGAGATGCGGATACGGCTGCATCAAGGCTAGCCAGTTAAGCCAGCTCGCTTCACTGCTGACCAAGACTGCATAACGGGGATTAGCTTCAAGGCTCGTCAAATGTTTAACTAATATCTCGGAAGTCACTGGCGGACACTGACGATCATATAAAATGAAATTCAATATATGAATTTGCTGATCCTTTAAATGCTGCATCATAAATTGACGCCCACCTTCACCTCGCCAAAAGGCGACAGTTGATCCGGTAGCTAATTGCTGTAGCACAGGCAATTGCAGCATCCCTTCCGAAGTCTCCACATCAGGCACATAACTCTGGATACCGTAGCTTGCTAAAGCCCGCTCGGTAGCTTTACCCACAGCGACCCACTGGACACTTCCAAGATCATGCAATGATAGGCCTGCCTGCTGCAAATATTGCATGCCAATTTGGGCAGCGGTCGGACTCACTACGACAATCAGTTTTGCTTGGGGTAGCTGCCTAAATAAACTGGCTAGCTCATCCGTATAAGGCTGCTGTACCAGTTCTAGCAAGGGCAACTCTATCACCGGAATTTGCGCTGTCTGTAGGGCTTGCGTTAAATTTGCAGCACGATCACTCGGACGGGTATTAATGAACAACATTATTTTGAATAAAGGGCTTTCAATAACTCGCCTGCGCCCTGATCTAGCAGATCTTTAGCCAGCTGCACGCCCAATTGTTCTGCATCTGCCATGTTTCCGCTCTGCTGTGCGCGTAGCAAAGTTGCGCCATCTATACTACCGACCCGGCCTTCAATCGAAATGACACCTTCATTTAAAGTAGCATAGCCTGCGATTGGCACCTGACAGCCACCTTCCAGATAGGCATTAAAGGCACGTTCGGCACGGACACACGCATCAGTTTCTACATGTAATAGAGGCTGGATTAAATCTAATACCGCTTGATCTCCACTCCGGCATTCCAGGCCCAGTGCACCCTGTCCTACTGCGGGTAAACTTACTTCAGGCACAATACTATGACGAATACGATCTGCAAGGCCCAAGCGTTTTAAACCGGCACTGGCCAGGATGATTGCATCATACTGACCTGCATCCAGTTTGGATAAGCGTGTACCAACATTACCGCGTAAATCGATAATCTCAAGGTCCGGACGCTGTTTTAAAATCTGGGTTTTACGGCGCAAGCTGGAAGTTCCAACTTTGGCACCTTGAGGCAATTCGTCAAAACTGGCATAAGTATTTGAGACAAAAGCATCCAGTGGATCTTCACGTTCACAGATGACTGCCAAAGATAAGCCTTCAGGCAAAGCCATTGGCACATCTTTCATTGAATGGACTGCCAGATCAGCACGACCATCTAGTAAGGCTGCTTCTAATTCTTTTACAAATAAGCCCTTACCGCCAATTTTAGCCAATGGCGTATCAAGAATTTTATCACCCTGTGTAACAAAAGTGACTAACTCGACCTGAAGTCCAGCATGCAGGTCCTGTAAGCGTGCACGGATATGTTCCGCCTGCCAGAGCGCAAGTGGACTTTGTCGAGTAGCAATTTTTAGGGTCTTCATAAATTTCAATAAACAGTCAATGAGAACAATAGTCTAAACTTAACCTGCTCACTTGAAAATGCAAGCGAATTTATGCAAGTTTCAATACTGGTCCAAACGAACTCATTGATCCGTTTAGAGTTTCTGAATCCGTTCCCGCAAGAATGGCAAATGACGCCGACTGACCGCCAGACGCTCTTCCAGTTCACGACAACGCACCTGATACTGGCCGGAACTCACCACTTCCAAGCCTTCCAGATAGTGAACCGAAACCAGTGCATTACGGTGAATCCTGATGAACTGATGTCCAAACTCCTGTTCCAACTCCTTCAGGGTTTCATCAATCAGGACACTGCCGTTTTTATGGCGTACGGTCACATATTTTTGATCCGCCAGAAAATAATAGATATTTTCAACTGGCACCAATTCGACCCCGCGATAGGTCTTTGCCGCAATTTGATGGCGGCTGATATTGATTTCTTCCATATTTTCTTTTTGTTTTAGTTGGCTCATTTGAGCTTGGGTAAGTTTAATTAGATGCTCTAAAACCTGTGCCAATTCCTGTTGCATCACCGGTTTAAGCAGGTAGCCGTCTGCATTAGACTTGAATGCATCCAGCGCGTGTTGGTCATAGGCCGTACAAAAGACAATAGCCGGCATCGGGTCGAGCCGACGCAAATGCTGCGCACAGGTCAAACCATCCATTTCAGGCATTTGAATATCTAATAAGATGACATCAGGTTCATGCTGGTGAGCCAGATCAATTGCTTGACGACCATGCGTAGCTGTTGCAACCACATCATGCCCCAGTTGAGAGACTAAACGTGATAGTCGCTCGACAGCCAAAGGCTCATCGTCACAAATCAGGACGTCCATTTCTCCTCCTTAATCCAGTCAACATTATTCATTTGATTATAAGTTAACTGTGATTTCCTTGATTTCTTTTTATTTATAGCGATATTGCACAACCGTGGTAAACACCCCTCCACCGGCGAAAGTCTGAAACGTCATCGTAGGTCCGTAATAAGCTTCCAGACGCTGTCTGACATTTTCAATTGCAATACCATGTCCCTTTTTTAATGTTTTATTATCCTGCGTATAGGGGTTTGTTATGATGATATTAATTTGATTTTGCAAGATTTCAATCAATATGCTTATGGTACTCTTTGTCAAAATTTTTTCAACTCCATGGAAAATACTATTTTCCACTAGGGGTTGTAAAGTCAATAATGGAATTTGGACTTGTGAGTATAAGTCTTTGTTTTCTAATTTCCATTCGACCTGCAAACGCTCTCCCAGACGAATCTGTTCAATCTCCAGATAGCGCTGGCAGAGTTCAATTTCTTCCTGCAACTTGACCAGCTTCAATTCCTGAAAACTGGCCCGAAAAAGACGGGACAAATTCAGCAACATTTGTTCGGCTTTGTCCGGGTCAATACTGATCAGGCTAATCACGCTATTGAGACTATTAAACAGAAAATGCGGATGAATCCTGGCCTGCATGGCCTGAATCCGTGCATGTAATTCACTGTGCTGCTGCTGCGCCCATTGTTCACGCAAATACAGATAGCGAAAACAGAACATGCCTAACAGGATACCAAAACTCAGATGTAGGCCGACCTGATCCAGTGCGACTGCCAGACTCAGTCCCTGAAAATTCAAATTGCTGCCAAAATAAGTCAGCACATTCAGACTGGTCGTAGTTACCAAAACAATCGCCTGTAATAGCAAAAATCCGCAGATTAATGCCAGCTTAATCCCCATGCGCTGAAAATGCTGATGAAAAAGCTCGATTAGCGCTGCAAAACATAACAGTATCCAGTTGATATACAGCATATATTGAAGCAGATCTACCAGATTGAGCGCCTGCCAGGACTGTGTTTTTGCCAAGGCTAAGACCATGGCCAGCACATTGCCGCCAATAAACATTTCCAGCAAATAGTGCAGCTTGCCAATCTGGCTAAAAAAATAGGAGCTTTGCGCTGATCCAGTCGGAGATGTAAAAGATTGATCGACTTGGACTTCGGCAACGGGCTTTGAATTTGTTATACTCTTTTTCGTTCTACTGCTTTTAATCTGATTGAGCCGACATGACCACATCTTCTAATTCCTCAAATCCATCACAAGCCCAGACTTCGGGTATGTGGGGCGGTCGTTTCTCTGAAGCGACTGATGCTTTTGTTGCTGAATTTACAGCATCTGTTCAATTTGACCAACGTTTTTATAAACAAGACATTGCAGGCTCGATTGCACATGCAACCATGCTGGCAAAAGTTGGCGTACTGACCGAACAGGAACGTGATGACATTATCGAAGGTCTGACTGCCATTAAAGCAGATATTGAAGCAGGTAACTTCGAATGGCGCATTGACCTTGAAGATGTGCATATGAACATTGAGTCGCGCCTGACTCAGCGTATCGGCATCACCGGTAAAAAATTGCATACGGGCCGTAGCCGTAATGACCAGGTTGCCACAGATATCCGCCTGTATGTACGTGATGAAATTGATGCCATCCTGAAATTACTGGAAAAATTACAAAAAGGCATCCTGGGTCTGGCAGCTAAAAATACCAATACCATCATGCCGGGTTTTACCCATCTGCAAACTGCACAGCCAGTGACTTTTGGTCATCACTTGATGGCTTGGTTTGAAATGCTGGTACGTGACTCTGAGCGTCTGATTGATTGCCGTAAACGTGTTAACCGTATGCCACTCGGTTCTGCTGCTCTAGCAGGTACGACTTACCCGATTGACCGTGCTTATACCGCTGAGCTTCTAGGTTTTGAAGCTGTTGCTGAAAACTCACTTGATGCCGTTTCTGACCGTGATTTCGGTATCGAATTTAATGCTGCGGCATCTTTAATTATGATGCACCTGTCACGTATGTCTGAAGAAATGATCCTATGGACATCGGCTCAGTTCAAGTTCGTAAATATTCCAGACCGTTTCTGTACTGGTTCATCTATTATGCCGCAGAAGAAAAACCCGGATGTACCTGAACTGATCCGTGGTAAAACTGGCCGTGTGTATGGTGATCTGATGAGCTTGTTGACCCTAATGAAAGGTCAACCGCTTGCTTACAACAAAGATAACCAGGAAGACAAAGAACCATTATTTGATGCGATCGATACCGTCCGTGGTTCATTAATGGCATTTGCGGATATGATTCCTGCGCTTGTACCAAACATCGAAATTATGCGTGAAGCAGCACTTCGTGGCTTCTCAACGGCCACTGACCTGGCAGATTATCTGGTAAAAAATGGCGTAGCATTCCGTGATGCACACGAAATTGTGGGTAAAGCGGTAGCTCTGGGTGTACAGGAAGGTAAAGACCTGTCTGAACTGACACTTGAACAATTGCAACAGTTCTCTAACCTGATTCAAGCCGACGTATTTGAAAAAGCTCTGACTTTAGAAGCATCTGTGAATGCACGTAATCACATCGGTGGTACTGCACCTGCACAGGTTGAAGCTGCGATCGAACGTGCGCATGCTCGCCTAGAGAAACTTTACGCTTAATTGCTTTCGCTTTAAATTGGAGTATTGATATGTCTCGACAAGTTTTTTGCCGTAAGTATCAACAAGAAATGGAAGGTTTAGACTTTGCACCATTCCCGGGTGCAAAGGGTCAGGAACTGTTTGATACGATATCTAAACAGGCTTGGCAAGAATGGCTAAAACACCAGACCACGCTGATCAATGAAAAGCGTTTAAACGTGTTTGAACCGGATGCGAAAAAGTTCCTTGAAGAGCAACGCGAGAAGTTCTTTAACAATGATGAATCATTGGAAAAAGCTGAAGGCCTAAAGCCTGAGTAAAAAAGAAAGCACTGCTTTTCTTTTTTACGCAAGACAAGGACGAAGTCCGCGTAGGCAAGCATTTAAAAAGAGTCTCTTTTGAGGCTCTTTTTATTGAAAAGAGTACTGCTCTGCCCTTGCGCAAGACGAGAAGCTATGCTTCAAGTGAAAAAACTAAGACACTGCCTTATTTTTCTTCAAGACAAGCACCGAAGGTGCGCGTAGGTCAACATTTGAAAAGCTCCATAAACGGGGCTTTTCTTATATCAAAAGTACTGCTCCGCCACGCCGCAAGACAAGCAGCTATGCTGCGCGTAGGCTTTAAAAAGAATCTCCGTTATGGGAGATTCTTTTTTATGTACTGCTCTAAAAATTACTCAAGACAAGCGAAGCGCGTAGTTTCAAATGTCAAAAAGGAGCCTGACAAGCATTGCTGTCCCACAATTTTTCACAAGAGGAAGCTCAAATGAGCTTCCTCTTGTTTTATGGGTATTTTATCGGGTGAAAATAAAGCTTTTAAAGTTCTTCTTTCAAACAAATTCACTTGAATTATT
>NZ_VPED01000071.1:0-4564 GCF_013417335.1 Acinetobacter sp. YH16031 | reverse complement strand
CTAATAGAATTAAGATTAAATGATAGAAATGAATACACGTATTTATCTACGAGCTTCAACTAAAGATCAAGATGCAGAAAGGGCTTTGCAAATTCTTCAGGATCTAAACCAAAACTTGAATTTGGGTAAAACCATTGTGTACGTGGAAAACTATAGTGGTACGAAGTTAGACCGACCTGAATTGAATAAGCTACTGTCAGAAGCAAATCAGGGTGACACCTTGTTGGTTGAAAGTATTGACCGATTATCACGCCTAATCCAACAGGATTTTCAAGAGCTGAAGCGCAGGATTCAGGAGAAAGGACTTCGATTAATTGTGGCAGATCTTCCTACGACCTACCAAATGATTCAAACCAGTGACAGCATTACTCATTCAATCTTGGAACTCATCAACAATATGTTGATTGATCTCCTGGCAACAATGGCACGCCTAGACAATGAGAAACGTATAGAACGTATTAAGCAGGGCCTGGAACGTTCGGGTTACAAGCCAACAGGTAAGAAAGCCAATGAGGCTAAGCACAAACGAATAAAAGAATTGCTAGCATCTGGCAATATGACTAAGGAAGAAATTGCCAAAGCAGTGAATTGTGGAGTTGCAACTGTTTATCGAGTTGCTAAAGTCATTTAAAAAGGCTTGTATCAGTGCTTCCCTTATGTCATATCTATTTACAAAGGAGCAAGGCATTCTTAAAGGTCAAAAGACGGAATTAATGATGAAAAAGCATTTGATTTTCCTTGTTTTTATAGTGATGGTTTTTATTTTAGCTCTGGTTGTAAAGATTGATAATGATCATAAAAAAGGGCAAGCATTAAAGAAATTGGAACTAGTTGAAAAGCAAATCCCTTAGGTAAAAATTGACTTATACTGGCTTTGTTGCACAAAGATTTCATAACTATATGATTTTAAAAGTTTTGATTATTTTTTGATCCAAAATTAAATTTATTTAAATCAGATGCTTACATATTTATGCAACAAAGCCACTTATACTTATTTAAATAACGCTAATAACTAAGCCCAAAAAACACCTAGACCCAGTGCTATACACGCTTAGTTTTTTATATTTCAAAAGAGTATTTTAGCAAATATCATAAAAGATCGGTCTATTCTCAAGCCGGTTTTCTATATCGCAGAGCATCATGGCTTTATCATAGATATATGAATATTAAGATAAATAAAAAGCCCTATAGTCTCTCCCGTTACTATAAGGCTTATAAAACGCTGTAATTTTTTTCTTAATTACCTACTTTTCGATGTAGGTTATGAAAATATTTTACCTATTGGTAAAAATAAAGATATAAGACAAAAGATGAATACGTTAGGAATTCCGCGTAAAAACTACTAATTTCGTATAACCACCATTATGTTAAATGAAAAAATATATTGATTTAAATTTTGTCAGAATGAAGTATTTATTTTATTGATTAAAATAAAAAATAAAGATTAATACTATGATAAAAAATAAGAATATTTATTGTGACTATCGGAAAAGATTTATGAATAAAACTATGAGTGTGGCTGAGGAATTACTTTATTCAACAGTAAAAATTACTGCATACTTAAATGGAAAAGCTCATAGTACAGGGACTGGATTCTTCACAGCCTTCGATAATGATGGAGAAAATTGCTTTCTAGCTCTGGTGACAAACAAACATGTAATAGAAAAGAGTGATCAAATAAAAATCATTTGTCATGTAAAGAATAATGAAGGAGAACCTTCAGGAAATTTTGTCGAACTAAGCATTGGGATAAACGATAAACAGGTTATCTATCATCCTGATACGAAAATTGATTTATGTGCTATCTCTATTGCAGGTTTGATAAATCAAGCAATAGATCAAGGTATGCCAATATTCTATAAATTTTTAGATTTATCATTAATACCGAATACCGATGATTGGCAATATTTTGATGCTATTGAAGAAGTAACAATGATTGGCTGTCCTAATGGTATTTCTGATGAGGTAAACCATCTACCTATTATTCGTAAGGGAATAACGGCCTCTTCTCTTGCAAAACTATATAATGGAAAACAAGAGTTTATGGTTGATATGGCTTGTTTCCCAGGATCCTCTGGATCACCAATTTTTTTATATGATAAAAAGGGGTATTTAGACAGAAAAACTAATACTTATTATATGGATAAAAGTCGAATTCATTTAGTTGGTATATTATATGCGGGGCCGCTAATAAATAATAATGGACAAGTAATTCTGGCTCAACCTCCTCAAGTAACAGTTGCAGCAATGATGCATTTAGGTAATGCAATAAGATCAACAGAACTTCACGTACTGAATGATGAAGTTCGTAAATTTAAATCCACATTAATTTCTGCTCAAGTTTAGAATTCCTAAAATTAACATAATACACGTTATACGAAATGCTGTATAATTATCCTTATAATTCAACGCTGTAGTTTCTAGTTTATAGCCCGAGCATCCCTGTTCGGGCTTTTTTTATGATTTTTCATGTTTCACGATCAAAAAACAATCAATGTTCCACGGTTTTGATTAGTCTGATTAAATAGTCCTATCACCCATAGGGCTTGAAAAAACGGCTCCAGAAGCCCCTTTTTTCAGGCTCTGGTTCAATATGCTCCGGCACTGGAATGCGTTTAATTTCTTGAGTAGTCAATCCGCCCTCATTTGGTTTTTTTGACCGAGGATCTGTTGCTATATCCTGGTCAGATTGCTGCTCTGTAAACGTGCTTATATTGGCTTGTGGTGGCTTCATTTCAATAAGTGTAAGTAGCGTGTCAATACGAGCATTTGCCTTCGTTTCCCGATCTTCTGCTTTTTCCAACTGTTTCTTTAAAAACTCAATCTGATTTTTGAGTTCAACAACTGTATTATCAGTGTATTCAGGTGTATCAATGTTTTGTCTTGGAGACGTATCAAGACGTTTTGAGTTTGTTCCACCAAAAGGCTCACCATAGACACGAAGTAATTCTGAAAAGTCGATAGAACCATCATGATCACGACTTAATACTCCGTTTTTTATATCTTTGTAGAGTGTGGCCCGAGATTTTTTATACAGTGTTGCAGCATCACTAACACTGTATTTTGTACTTGTTTTCATATTGTATTACTGTGTATTAACGATACGTATTGGAGAATACAATAAGTGTATTCTCCAATAAACTCAAAGTTTAAAGCCTAAGTTTTTTAGATAAGGTAAAAACTGTTTTTGCTGTTTTGGATCTCTCAACATATCTTTAATTGTTATAGCTAAATCATCATAGCTTTCACCTTGCTGTGCTAGATGTGATAGTTCATGTAAACGAGAAAGTTGATTTCCAAACATATTAATTTGAGCATCTGTTAGTTTATAAAATTCTTTAGGTACATCTGTATTCGGATGACTAATACTCTTAGTCTTTTCTTTAAATGAAAAAATAATACTAGTAACTTTACGACCAGTCTTTTTCTGTTCATAAGTGACATTTAAAGGGCTGCATTCGTTTATTTGGTCTATAGCAGTATCAATTACTCGTTTCTTGAAATCTGCGAATAAAGGGTACTTTTTACCAAGCTCAAGCATTGTCCGCAAATTCTCAACTGAAATTTCACGCTTACCTATTTGTCGATATTGAACAAGTAGCTCATAAATACGAATACCGTACCCACTATTTATTCCAGCGATGTCTGACAGGGCATATTTGGTGAATTCTCTACTTAGATTAGATATGAAAGGCAGAATTGGTTTTGAAAAACGAATACCAATGACACTTTGACTATCTAGAAATTGAACTTCTTGTACCCATCGCATTTTTATAGACTTGTCATCAATACTGAGGTTAATAGATCGTTCATAGAGTCTATTAATACCTTCCTTTAAATCTCTGTATGCAGTTTTTTCATGTACACCTAATTGCCTTAACTCATTGATACTAACAGGATATAGCTCATCATCTGTAATAGGCTGATTTTTTGGAATCCGTGAAATGGCAGCTAAGACAATTCGTTGCTCTACGGCACTTAATTGATATGAGGCTTCTATTACTTGATTTGATTTTACAACGTGATTTTTATTCAAAATAAAACCATTAATTTTTAATATATGACAAATATATACTTGTCATAGTTAGTAGTCAATCCGTCATAGTTAAGTAGTCAATCCGTCATAGTTAGTAGTCAATCCGTCATAGTTAGTAGTCAATCCGTCATAGTTAAGCTTTAAAACCCTTACTGTATAAGGCATACAGGGGACTGAAAAGATTTAAAATATTTAAAATATATTTAAAAAGAGCAAATTGAAAAATTGCCCTTGGTTTTCGCTTCGCTCAAACTCTATTGAACTTCGCTTTCGCTCAGTTCGTTGGGGCAATTTTTTGGTTAATACTTGCGTGACTTTAAGAAAAAGCAAAAGAAACTCGGAATTCGCTACGCTCATAAAACTTTTTTACTCGCTACGCTCGATCCAGGAGCAAATTTCTGCATGAAACTTACGCTTTCTTAGGCTAAAGAGGGCAAAAAAATGTTTTTCAGAGGGTCTAGGCGCAAATTTTGATAGTTCGCTCGTAGACACTCGCTCTATGCATCTATCTAAAGTCAAAATACCTCT
>NZ_VPED01000070.1:0-4612 GCF_013417335.1 Acinetobacter sp. YH16031 | reverse complement strand
GACAAGCATCGTCATTTTATTATGGTCAGCCTCAAGGTGAAGTGTGTCTAATCAACAGGGTTTTCGGTCTCTAAGCACTTTTAAAAAGGAACTTCATCGACTCAAATCTCTATTTGCAACAGTGCCTATTATGTTAATTTTAGAGAAACTACTAAATTATATTGAGTTGTAAATATTTGAAAATTCCGTTAAGATATTTTGGATTAAATTCTATTCCTAGATAGCATTCGTGTTGACTCATCTCTCCAAAAAACTTTGGTTTTGTTTTCTTATGGTTTTTGCCATAGGATGGAGTAGTGTGTCTGTTGCATCAGTAAAGATAATGCATATCAATATGCAAACTGAAATGAGCCAAGATCATTGTTTAGATCAAGCACAGCAAGTCACTCAACATGGTATTAATCACGAAGTACAGACGAATACCGATTGCCATAATCATTTAGCTCTTAATCAGAATATAGATCACAAAAAGTGTCAGGAATGTTCTAGCTTATCCTGCCAGACACAGATCTCATGTCTTCATTCTTTGCAAAGCTCGCTAGATCCCCTAGATACCTTCTATTCTATAGATCAGCCTAATTTTTATTACCCCAACCAATATCTAAATGGGTATTGGCAAGAAATTTCACGTCCTCCTAAAACTTAACCAATTTTTTTAAAATTTATTTATTTTTCAAAAATTAAGGTTAAGTTATGTCTCATAAAATTAGTTCGTACCTATTAGCAGGTATTTGTTTTGCATCGTCGCCTTTGGTTTTTGCCGAAGTGCGTGAATATCAGCTTGTTATTGATGAAGCAGTGGTCAGCCCAACTGGAAAGCCTGTAAAGCGCATTACCGTAAATGGTCAATTTCCTGCGCCTTTGCTTGAGTTTGAAGAGGGTGATGAAGCCATCATTCGCGTGAAAAATAATTTAAAAAACCAAGATTCTTCTATTCATTGGCACGGACTGTTGTTGCCGGGCATTATGGATGGTGTACCGGGATTTAATGGTTTTAACGGTATTAAGCCTCAAAGCGAGTATGTTTATAAATTCAAGATTCGCCAAAGCGGGACTTATTGGTATCACGCTCATTCTAAAGGACAGGAACAGGACGGCTTATATGGTTCTTTTGTGATTTATCCAAAAGGTAAAACACCATTGGCAGCACATGAAAAAGCTGAACGTGACTATGTGGTGATGTTGTCAGATTTTCATGAAAAAACCAGTGATCAAATTCAGAAAGATCTTAAAATTTCAGCTGAATATTATCAAGATCAGCGTGAAACCTTGGGTGATGTTTGGAAGCAGGTTAAACGTGATGGCATAAAAGCGACATGGTCTGACCGCAAAATGTGGAATCAGATGCGTATGCTAAAAACCGACATGTCGGATGTTACAGGTTATACCTTCCTCATTAATGGCAAAACACCTGAACAAAATTGGACAGGAATGTTTAAACCGAATGAAAAAATTCGCCTACGTTTTGTGAATGCATCTGCGATGTCTTTCTACGATGTCCGTATTCCTAACTTGAAAATGACTGTGGTCAGTGCTGATGGTCAGCCTGTAAAACCTGTTGCTGTGGATGAGTTTCGTATTGGCACAGCTGAAACTTATGATGTGATTGTGGAGCCAAAAGGCGGACATTATCAAATTGAAGCTGAGTCAATTGACCGTGCAGGCTATGCGATTGGTACACTGCACAATGAATTAAATCCTATGACACATGGCATTCATATGCCTGCACCACGTCCACGCTCACTTTTGACCATGGAAGATATGGGACATGGTGGCGGTGATCATGCAGGAATGGATCATTCGAAAATGAACCACGGCAATATGCATGGTATGGATCACTCGAAAATGGATCATTCAAAAATGAACCATGGCGATATGCAAGGCATGGATCACTCGAAAATGGATCATTCACAGCATGGCACAGCAAAACCACAAGAAAATGATCAAGTGGTTTATGGTTGGGCAAATGCATCTACACCTGCGGGCAATAAAGCCTTGCAATATAGTGATTTAAAATCTTTAGAACCGCAAAAAGATACTCGTGAAGCTAGCAGTGAATTAGTAGTGCGTTTGGGCGGTACTATGGAGCGTTATATTTGGACGATTAACGGTAAAAAATTCAGCGATGCTGAGCCATTAAAAGTGAAGTATGGCGAGCGTATCCGTATCAAATTTATTAATGACAGTATGATGGCGCACCCCATGCATTTACATGGCATGTTTATGCAGTTAGAGAATGGTCAAGAGTCGGTAGATATGCCGAATAAACACACATTGATTGTACCACCGGGTAAAACAGTGACTGCT
Organism: Acinetobacter sp. YH16031; assembly: GCF_013417335.1. Classification (NCBI taxonomy): domain Bacteria; kingdom Pseudomonadati; phylum Pseudomonadota; class Gammaproteobacteria; order Moraxellales; family Moraxellaceae; genus Acinetobacter; species Acinetobacter sp. YH16031. Next base: position 2,305 of record NZ_VPED01000070.1, on the reverse strand, counting down.
TTATTAACTGCGGATGAGTTGGGCGAATGGGCAATCCATTGTCATTTGTTGTATCACATGAGTGCAGGAATGATGAACAAGTTGATCGTGGCAAATGTTAGCGATGAACAAGTGTCTACAACGCCAATTCAAGGTACAAATTCGACTCAAACTCACCAAGAAACTGAGCGAAAAGGAGCTGGACATGCACATCACTAATTTTGTATTTAAAGCGTTTTTTTCTGTTGCGGTATTGAGTTTAACAAGCTTAAGTTTGGCGCACGAAGGGCATCATTCAACTGCTCAGACTGATGGAAAAAATGTACCATCAATGAATCATCAAGCGATGTCTGAGATGGATCATTCACAGCATTCTCCACAAGAGCATGCACAACACATGCAGATGATGGGGAAAATGAATCATGCTGCACATTCAGCACCGATGAACCATCAACATGCAGGTCATCAGCCAATGCATCACAAATCAACAGAGAAACAGCAAGATCAAAAAGTACAGAAAGGAGATCAACATGCGCACCATTAATCTTTTTTCTAAAACTGTTTTAGCAAGCTCTTTGTTGATGGTCAGTGCAGTGAGTTTGGCACATAATGGTGAAGATCATAGTGCGCCTGAAAAAATGACAGTTGCTACATCTTCTAGTCAAAATCAGCCGATGCAAATGGATCGCTCTCAAATGAACCATAGCCAAATGAATCAGGCACAACATCAGGCAACATCTACGGTTAATCATTTACATCATGTACCAGATGCGAATGCTCAGCAGAGTTCGCATTATGATCATCGCTCAGAACACGGTGCGCAAATTTATGCGATTACGACAGTGGACAATAAGTGGCTTGTCAATGAAGATGGCACAGGTGATTTAAAGTCAGAGTTTGAAACCCGTATTGGCACAGATGAAAATAAGGTTTTTATTAAAATTCATGCCGATAAAGAAGAATCGCATGATGCACATTATGATGCCAAACTTTTATATAGCCGTATGATTTCAGACTTTTGGGATGCACAGATTGGTGCACGTTATCGTAGTGAAAAAGTTGAACTCAATGATCATCGCAAAGACACCGAAGAAAATGTTGATGCGGTGATTGGCTTACATGGTATGGCGCCATATTTCTTTGAAACTGATGCTTATCTCTATGCGGGAGAAGACAATTATGCGGGCTTTAGCCTAGAAACGGAACGTGATTTTCTGATTACGCAAAAGTTGATTATTCAACCTTATTTAGAGTTGGATGCTATCTTTAGTGATGACTCTAAATATGCGAAAAGAACTGGTTTAAGCAGTGCAACCGCAGGGTTTGAAACTCGCTATGAAATCAGTAAAAAGATCATGCCGTATATCGACATTGCCTATGAGTATTCAAAAGGTAATGATGAAACGTCGTGGCAAATAGAATCAAACTCTGAGAAAGGTTGGTTATATGGAGCTGGTGTTAGATTTAGATTTTAATTAATTTAATGATTACTAAATAGCTTTATTTAAATAAAACTCTAGCTTAGTGTGGCCGGAAGCAAAATGTTAACTTATTTTGCTTCCTTCCATTTAACATAATGGCTGTTATGCGAAGTCGACTTGTAATGCAATTTGCATTACACTATTCCTAGTACATTAAATACTTGGGAAATATGATGGCTACTGTTAACTTCAGGATCGATGAAGCCCTTAAAGAAAAATCTTATTCAATCCTTAAAGAGCAAGGTATTGCACCTACGGATTTCTTCACTAGTATTCTTGAGTATGTTGCTACGACTGGGAAACTGCCTGTTAAAAAAGCTTTGCTTTCGGAAGAAGATGAAGAATTATTAGCTCTTGTCCGTAAGCGCATTAATGATCCTAAAGAGATGTTTGAGGAAGTCACATTAGATGACTTATAAGCTTTTACGTCACAAGGACTTTACAGCAGAATGGGAAAAACTCCCTGTTGCTATACGAGATCAATTTAAAAAGAAACTAGCCAAAGTCATAGAGCAGCCACATATTCCAAAGAATATGCTTAGAGGCGATCTTGCAGGTTGCTATAAAATCAAATTATTAAAAGCTGATGTCCGACTTGTTTACCAGGTCAAAGATGATCAGGTAGTTATTTTGCTAATTACCGTTGGAAAACGAGCTGATAGCATTGTGTATGATGAAGCAAAAAAGCGGATAAAAGACTAAAAATGGGAGGGTAATCCCCCCCTAAAAATAATAGGATCTAAAAGTAGAATTTTCTCTTAAGATACGAGCAGGAGATTCTGCATGAAAACATCTAAATTTACTGACAGTCAGATCATGTCCATCTTGAAACAGGCAGAATCTGG
>NZ_VPED01000069.1:0-4699 GCF_013417335.1 Acinetobacter sp. YH16031 | reverse complement strand
TATCAGAGTTTATGGCAATCCAGTCAGTGTTCAGTCCAGTACACGTACTGAACAAGTCCAGAAGGATGTACAGGTACACGTTCAGTCTGAAATTGAAAATGTATTAAAAGATCAAATTTCTTTACTCAAAAATCAGTTAGATTTAGCAAATCAAAGAGAAAAGTCTTTGATGCAACATATTGAAGATCTCACTCATAGAATTGAGTTTAAAGGCACGTTAGAACAGCCAAAACAAGAAAATACTAGTAAGCTAAATGAATCTACTAATCTAAATATAGCAACAGATCCTCGGCCAGAGATTGAGTCGAACTATGACGCATTGACTACTCCTGGTGAAGACAACAAGCGTATACCTATTCCTGAACACGTTGAACCGGAACCTAAAAAAAGGGGATTATTGGGTCGTTTAGCTCGGGCAGTTTTTACAGATGAGTAAGGTTTTATTGTTGTTTTTAGCTAAACAAAAGTGTGGAACATTGCTTGTTTATTGAGCGTGGAACATGAATAATCAATAAAAAGCCGTTCCAGTGCGCTGAACCCTGGAACGTCTTAGTATAAGTTTATGATTTATATCGAATAAAAAACAGCATTTCGTATAAGGTGTATTATGTTAATTTTAGATATTAAGAAATTAACATATAGTCATTAATTAGAGCTAAAATAATTATATGAAAAAATTTTCACTTTTTTTACTTTTAATAGGCTTCATAATTATTTTAGTTACTTTAATAAAATCAAATAAATATGATAATAAAAGTATAGATTTGAATACATGGCAAAAAATTGAAAAATTTCAAATTTTAAAAACACAAATATCTTGCTCAAGTTCACCTTGGCGAAAAGGTATAGACAGAACTGCTAAGATGAATGTTGAATACATGTATAAATATCATAACAAAATTTATTATCGTAATGCTCAAAATGTCTTAAGCATATATAGAATAACGTTATTAGAGTCATGTGACGATCTAAAAGTTAAATTAGAAAATGCCTGGCACCAGTATAATACGGATAAAGTTTTATCCGTTTATATATCTAGCATAGGTAATGAAAGTAAGTTTGTAATCAAAGAAAATCAATTCACATTTAGAAAATCTTTAATTGCTTTGATCTTGTTTGAAGCGCAAGGAGTCATACTAATATTAGTTATCATATTGATATTAACTTGCCTAATTACACTACTTAGAATTAGATATTGATTCTATTTTTTTTAGTGCATCCCCAGCATCTTTATAACCATTCTCAAATGCCCGTTGAAACCAATATTTTGCTTTTTCTAGATCATTATAGGTATTCGCATACATATAACCCAAATTATTTTGAGCTATAGGAAAATTCTGGTTTGCTGCTTGTATATAAAGATCGAGCGCTTTTTTTTCATCTTTTGGAACTATAGCTCCTTCTTCATATATGTTGGCTAAATTGTATTGAGCATCTGGTAAATTCTGTTTAGCCGCATCGGTATACAAACTAATGGCTTTATTGATATCTTTTTCAATACCATTTCCATCAAGATATGCATTAGCGAGGCTGAATTGAGCCCGAGCATATCCTTGTTTTGCAGATAAGTTATAATAATCTAAAGCTTTTGTTCGATCTTTATCTACATAATATCCATTGTCATACATTACACCTAAATTATACTGAGCTTCAGAAGAATTTAATTTAGATGCTTCATTAAACCAATAATAAGCTTTAGCTTCATTTTTTTGTGTACCTATTCCTTTGAAGTACATACCTGCTAAATCATTTTGAGCAACTACAGAACCTTCATTTGCAGCTTTTTCAAAATATTCTAAAGCTTTTTGAAAGTTTTGCTTTACACCATCACCTAAAAAATATTTTTGACCTTGTTTATATAAAGACTCTGATTGAACAAGATTTTTTTCTTTCTGAGGTACAGTCTTTGTACAACCATTAAGACTAAATACACTCAAAAACACTAAAAAAAAAGCTATTTTTTTTACATTCATTTTTCATTCACTTAGTCAGAATATTTTATCTGCCATTCTAGCATAGGGTCTTTTTCTATTTCTCTATCTCGTCGTTTCTTTTCTGCCTCCCCAGCATTTTCATTCAATTTCTTCTGAGCATTGATATATATTTCAGCCGCTTTTATTACCTCACCTCTTTTTCCAATTTCTTCACCTGCATTTTCTCCAGCTGACTTCATACCGTACTTAACTGACAAGCCAGCGATACCACAGAGGGCTAAACCAACCCCAACTTGTCTCGGATCTAATGAACGAACAGCATTTTGTGAGCATCTGCCAACAACTCCAAGTGCTAATGTTTCACCAGCTTTTTCACCAGCTTTTGAAAGCACCAACTTTGATGTTTGTTCTGCTAATTTTTCAGCATCCTCATCATGAATTGCTAAAATTATTTCTGCCCCATCTGATACCATTCCACCTTTAGTACCAATTTTATCAATTTTTTCTACAGCTTTTTTTGTATTCAGAACACTCGTATGCTGATTTCCATTAAAGATATGACCTGAAGACTTTCTACTATACACCTTAAATTCTGTAGCTTTTTTTAAACGCTCTTTACTCAATAAGGGAACATTTTTAGAATGTAAAGCTCCCCATCTAATATTATAATTCTGTGCTTTCATTACATCTGCAGTATCTTTTACATACCCAGCCCAATCAGATGCAGTTGATACTCCTGATACAACGTTATCAAGATGCTCTCTTTTTAAAACAAGCGTTGGTCTGCCATTTTTATTGACCTTTTGTGATTCATCAGCCATATCATAATTTCCTTAACGCAATGTCTTAATCAAAGTTTTTCTGAATAATTACTTCTTAAATAATCACCAGGATCTTCAGATTCTTGTAATAACTCAATTTCTTTCAGAATTTTTGGACTAATGAGAATAATTTCCCTTACTAAATTATTTTCTATTCTAGTAATAGGCTTGAACTCATCTTTTGTAAGATATTTAACTGAAAGTAAGGGAAATTCTACTGTATTGCATAGAAATTTAGCCTCACCATCTTTATTTGTTCTATTTATTAAAATAGTCTTGTTATTTTCATCACTTAGTTTGAACTCTAAATTTGCAATAGGTTCACCAATGAGATCAACAAACTTAATTAAAATCTCATCATCCATCGTTCCTGAAAAAGTATTTATATAGTAATGCCATTCATCGCCACCAACTAAAATTTTTACTTTTTCCGATTGATTTGATTTTATCCGTTCTGTTCTTCCATATTCATCAAGATTTCCTTTTTGGAACTGTCCATTTTCTCTAACGACTGAATATTTTAAGTCGCTAATATTATTTAGTTCATCAGTTTTAAATAAATTGTATACATCTAATTTATTACTATATGGAAGCACAACATTTGGCATTTCAGGTAACGAAAAGTTGACTTTACTTCCTTGTTTAAATAAATGCTGCCCTGCTTTAGCCTCAAACTTTGTCGGGGTAATAATAGTTATCCCATCTTTATTAATGATGATCTGAGATCCACCAGCCATAGATTTACCTATTTCTTATAAATTTATAAAAAATTGAGCCTGAATTTAGCGTAATATAAATGATTAATAATTCAATGATTTTTAACCAAAGCATGACATTCATCATCGCTATTCAACTGAATGATAGCATCATTGTCACTACAGACAATAAGCAAGTTGTTTTAACAGAAACAGGTGATGCTCAATTCGATCCTAAAAAAACCACAAAAATTCATCCATGGGATCAAGGCATTATTACAGGGACAGGTGAAAGCTATGTGGTGACAAGATCGATAGAATTTTTTAAAAGATTAGCGCATTCAAACATTGCTAAACTCCCCCAATGCCTCGATATTTCTAGACAGATAAGAGAACTCAAAGTAGGGACTGACTACTTTCAAGTCGAGAACACGAAATTACTCTGTTCTCGTTACACTGAGCATGGTGCACAACTTTATACGATACAACGCTTTGAACCATCACAGCCCTATGAGCTTAGCCCACTACAGCCAATGAATATTACAGTATGGATGTTTCACCCCATTATTGAAGCTATTTCTAGCGACTTAAAGAACCTCTATACTGATCTAAAAGACTATGCGACCTTTAATAACAAAGTAGATTGGATGAATTACTATCTCAATCGTCTGGCTCCCATTTACCAAAAACAAAGTCAACAAGATCCATTCATGAGCCAAAGCTTTGATTTCTTTTTTCAGACGAAGGATGAATATGTGTTTGGCCATATTCCCAACACCCAAAAGACAGCACTAGAATTCAAAGAAATTTCATCGAATATTAAGTCTATTTAACATAATGGATATTATACGAAGTACACTTGTATATTAATTTAAATATCAGTAACTTAAAAATTTTACTCTAACCAAAAAATGTACAAAATGCCGATTTTGAAACAAGTCGGCTTTTTTATGAGCGTTTTTGATAGTTCTTGCCAATAATTTTGTTTAAAAAGTAGTCAATTTTTCGGTTTTTCCAATGTTCTCAACTTCCCAGGATCTAAAATTATCCCCATTTCCTGCGGATAAACCTGGGACAGTTTTTAGCCGGTCTTGTACGCATTTGCTTACGTCAATTACGGCCCTTTGCGCCTGTACGACCTGGCTGCAATTTCCTATGATGGATTCATCAGGAACAGGAAGTTCCACACAATAATAAGAACATAGATACGCACAAGGACTGTAAGGTACGACAGGAGTTATACCTAAAC
>NZ_VPED01000068.1:0-4722 GCF_013417335.1 Acinetobacter sp. YH16031 | reverse complement strand
TGCGAGTCTTGCCACGCCGAGCACCTGGTCGCTTTCAGCTGTAAGCGTCGCGGTTTCTGCCCGAGCTGTGGGGCGCGGCGGATGGCCGAAAGTGCCGCCTTGCTGGTTGATGAAGTACTGCCTGAACAACCCATGCGTCAGTGGGTGTTGAGCTTCCCGTTTCAGCTGCGTTTCCTGTTTGCCAGCCGGCCCGAGATCATGGGGTGGGTGCTGGGCATCGTTTACCGCGTCATTGCCACGCACCTGGTCAAGAAAGCGGGCCATACCCACCAAGTGGCCAAGACGGGCGCGGTCACCCTGATCCAGCGTTCTGGATCGGCGCTCAATCTGAATGTTCACTTCCACATGCTGTTTCTCGACGGTGTGTATGTCGAGCAATCCCACGGCTCAGCGCGTTTCCGCTGGGTCAAGGCGCCGACCAGCCCAGAGCTCACCCAGCTGACGCACACCATCGCCCACCGGGTGGGTCGCTATCTGGAACGGCAAGGCCTGCTGGAACGGGATGTCGAAAACAGCTATCTGGCCTCGGATGCGGTGGATGACGACCCGATGACACCCCTGCTGGGGCACTCGATCACTTACCGTATCGCTGTCGGTTCACAGGCGGGGCGAAAGGTGTTCACTTTGCAAACTCTGCCGACCAGTGGTGATCCGTTCGGTGACGGGATTGGCAAGGTAGCCGGGTCCAGCCTGCACGCCGGCGTGGCGGCCAGGGCCGATGAACGCAAGAAGCTCGAACGGCTGTGCCGGTACATCAGCCGCCCGGCGGTATCCGAGAAGCGGCTGTCGTTAACACGAGGCGGCAACGTGCGCTACCAGCTCAAGACGCCGTACCGGGACGGCACCACGCACGTCATTTTCGAACCATTGGATTTCATTGCAAGGCTGGCCGCCCTGGTACCGAAGCCCAGAGTCAACCTAACCCGCTTCCACGGGGTGTTCGCACCCAACAGTCGGCACCGGGCGTTGGTCACGCCGGCAAAACGGGGCAGGGGCAACAAGGTCAGGGTGGCTGATGAACCGGCAACACCAGCACAACGGCGAGCGTCGATGACATGGGCGCAACGGCTCAAGCGTGTTTTCAATATCGACATCGAGACCTGCAGCGGCTGCGGCGGCGCCATGAAAGTCATCGCCTGCATTGAAGACCCTATAGTGATCAAGCAGATCCTTGATCACCTGAAGCACAAAGCCGAAACCAGCGGGACCAGGGCGTTACCCGAAAGCCGGGCGCCACCGGCTGAGCTGCTCCTGGGTCTGTTTGACTGACGAGCCTGAAGGCCAACGATACCAATCAAAATGCTGCGTTCACAGCGCCGCGGCAGGGATCCGCCGTGCTGGTTGTCGGAAAAGGAGCCGCTAGTGGGAAAGAGGAGGGTAAATTTTCAGCGTTGCTGGCTCCCCGTCAGCCGGATTGGGTTGCATCGCAGGGGTGTCGAAAGAGTCAACTGCGGTCCAAAGCTGTTGGACTTGGGTGAAAAGGGCGTTTATTCTTCCTATACGTGAACCGCATCCTACGGAATGAGTAACCCTTGCCCTATTGTGAGTAGAACGTCGTATAATTCAAACGAAAGCAGTTAATAGGTATGAAATATCACAGCACAAAAGAGCGACAGGACATGTTTAGATGATGTTATTATAAAATAATAACATCATGGATGAATAAAAAATAATTTTCTATCTTTACAACTATGTTATACTTCTATGATAAGGCTATGATGGCAAAGCCTTGGTTTTCCTAATCAAATAGTCGCCGAGATGGCTTCAATGCGACAGTAGGTCTACTGTCTCACAATTAATTCATGTATCAGATTTTTGTTCCCTGATGGGAAGTGTTATCCATACGAAAAGAATATGGGTAAAGTGTTACACCTGTATATGACATTCAGAATGTCCTGTCGGGGGAACTGGTACCAATTTAATAAAAGAAAACAGTATAGAAATGACAATCGAAGATATGCAAACATTAGCCCTAGAGCATGGGCTGAGAATTTCGGAAGAGATGAGCGTCAATGAGATGGGCATCGACTTTAGAGTTGCCTTTGTAAAGGAAGTAAACGGTGAGAACTGGGTACTCCGTATACCTCGAAGAAGCGATATGCTTGAACAAATCGAAAATGAAAGTAGAATATTGGATTTAGCCAAAAGAAACCTGTCGATCAATGTCCCTGATTGGAAAATTGTATCGGAGCGCCTAATAGCCTACCCTTTACTGGAGGATGCGCCTGCTCTGACATTCGATGCGATAACACATGAGGTTTCTTGGAACATAGATCGCGATAGCATAGCTTATGTGGAGTCTCTGGCAAAATCATTGGCCGAATTACATCGTATTACAGCTGACGATGTGAGAAAGAGCAACTTGAAAATAATGACTCCAAGTGAATTGAGGACCGAAATAGCTGACCGTATCCACTTGGTGAAATCTGAGATAGGTATCAGCGAGCCGTTGGAAAACAGATACCGTAGATGGTTGGACAATGACCCTTTGTGGCCTGAATTCACTTGTTTCATCCATGGCGATCTCTATGCAGGGCATGTCTTAACCTCGAAGGAAGGTAAGACCTCTGGTATCATAGATTGGTCTACTGCGCATATGGGTGATCCTGCACTGGACTTTTCTGGTCACGTATCGGTTTTTGGAGAGGATAGCCTGAAGAGTTTGATAACGGAGTATGCTAAACAAGGCGGAACGATATGGGATAGGCTCTACGAACAATCTATAGAGAGGGCTGCTGCAGCTCCATTAGCATATGGCGCTTTTGCGGTAGAGTGCAACGACGATAATCATATCAATGCCGCCAGAGCAGCCTTAGGTATTGTTCAATAAAATGATGTGAGGATACTTTTTTAAATGCTAAAATAGGAGTTCGATTGGTGCCACTTAAGAGTATCATTGATTTCTATTTTAGCCAGTATCCTCCACTTTTAGGAGCTCCTCGAAACTCGATTTTATGATCATCTCTTAAGATTTTGAGCCACCGCTCTACTATCTTGACAGGAACTAATAGCTCGTTTACTAAAAATGGTGCACGCTTTCCTGGATTAGTTCTTATCTGATTAAATAGTAGATTTACTCCCTCACTTACTCCCTCATTAGATTCGAAAAGTAGCTTTGATGAGACAATAACTCGAAAACCGTGCTGGAAATTTTCAAAGACAGGGGGACGCAGACCATAGGATGCGAAGCCTTCTTGGATTCGTTTGATGCCTGACCCATATTTTTCAATAAAATGCGCTTCTTTGAACGTGGCAGATATCCTTTTATTGCGCGCCCATGGCGAGTAATCTTCACGAAGAAGCTGATCAATCGTTAAGTTATCAGCTAAACCACCTGGATTGAAAAACTCTATGGAATTGTAATACACCCTGATTATGGAATCGGCAAATTAATTTGGACTTGGGTGAAAAGGGCGTTTATTCTTCCTATTACGTTGTCGGCAGCGGGCCAAAAAGGAATACGTCCATGCCCATCGAGGTGAAACCGGCTGTGAGCGCGGGTTCAAGCATATAGCCCGACAGGCGCGTATCCTTGCCGATCACGACACGATGGCGGTGGTCACCGCGACGAAAGACACGGCCAGCCGCCATGCCGACGCGCAAGGCGGTTTCCGCCGTCATCGCGCCTTCGTTGGCTTTGCCACGAATACCGTCTGTGCCGAAATATTTGCGCACCATAAGGTCGATTATCCTGTCGTCGGGTCGCCCTCAAAGGGGACATGCCTGCTGAACCGCGAATATAGAGAAATATCCCGAATGTGCAGTTAACGAATTCTTGCGGTTTCTTTCAGCGCCGCCAATACCGCCAGCCCGTCGCGCAAGGGGCGCGGCTCGTGTGTGCGGATGAAGTCAGCTCCACCTGCGGCGGCGGCAAGCTCTGCAGCGAGTGTCGCGGCCCCGACATCCCCCGGACCACGGCCTGTGAGCGCGCGCAGAAAGGATTTGCGCGAAACAGACAGAAGCACCGGCAAATCGAAGCGCAGCCGCAATTCATCGAACCGCGCCAGCACCGAGAGCGAGGTTTCGGGAGCAGCCCCCAGAAAAAACCCCATGCCGGGATCAAGGACAAGGCGGTTGCGTTTGATACCGGCACCCGTCAGCGCCGCGATGCGCGCGTCAAAGAACGCCGCAATGTGATCCATGATGTCGCCAGCGGGTGCCTCGCGCCGATCTGCCTGCCCGTCTTGCACCGAATGCATAACGACGAGTTTGGCAGATGATTTCGCCAATTGCGGATAGAACGCAGCGTCTGGAAAACCGCGAATATCATTGAGATAGGCCACACCACGCGACAAGGCATAGGCTTGCGTCGCGGGTTGATAACTGTCGAGCGAGACGGGAATGCCATCTGCCTTGAGCGCGTCCAGCACCGGCGCGATACGCGCGATTTCTGTGTCGGACGAAACAGGCGCGGCGTCGGGATTGCTGGATGCCGGACCGAGGTCGATCACATCTGCCCCCTCGGCCATCAGCTTACGCGCCTGCGCAATGGCTGCGTCTGGCGCCAGATACCGGCCTCCATCGGAGAAACTGTCCGAGGTTATGTTGACGATGCCGAAAATGATGAGCGATTTATTCATGGGGGCTTCTATAATAATCTCTGTACACGACAAAAATAGATAACTCATTGAAATAATGTCACAATAATTGTTTTCTAACGACGAATACTATGACACATCTCAATGAGTTATATCTTATCTTAAACAAATCTCTAAAATGGAA
>NZ_VPED01000067.1:0-4883 GCF_013417335.1 Acinetobacter sp. YH16031 | reverse complement strand
TAATTCAAGTGAATTTGTTTGAAAGAAGAACTTTAAAAGCTTTATTTTCACCCGATAAAATACCCATAAAACAAGAGGAAGCTCATTTGAGCTTCCTCTTGTGAAAAATTGTGGGACAGCAATGGCTGCATGCCCCCATTTTTGGCTTCGTATAACGTGTATTATGTTAATTTTAGGGAAACTTAATTCTATAGGTGATACCAATGGACAAAAAGATAGAAGAGAAAACTAAAGATATTAATGAAAAAATTCAAAAATTGGATTTAGCTATCCAAGAACTAATAGAAACTACAGACAATTTTTTTATTAATGATAAGTACTATGGAATTGAATGTGCTTTTATTTTAGACCATGCACTAAATATTAAAATGCACTTTTTCAACAAGTATCCAGCATTTGCACCACCTCACTTACGAGGAGTAGAAAATTATGATCGAATTATACATATTAGAGAAAATAATCCTGAAGATAAGCTAGAACAAATTTCTCCTCTTAAAGACTAAATTTTCTAATCGCGTACTTAGAAGCCCCTATTATTTAACATAATGGCTGTTATACGAGATGAAAAAACCTAGGCACTGGCCTAGGTGTTAAATTAAAAAAATACATAAAAATTAAGGCTATAGTCTCAATTTTTCAACTTCGTATAACGTGTATTATGTTAATTTTAGAAGATCTATACAATTCTGTACTTTTTCACAATCATAGAAAAAGCAAATAAAATACTTATCCAAAATAAATAATCAATAAAAAAATTGAGAAAAACAAATTGATCCATGCCGATGAAAATAAATAAAGGATTGATACTTATACTTCCGACTGGAGAGGTTTCACCATCTATAAGGAACTGGAGAGGAAATCCCCCAGCTATGACTTTAACTTTTTCAAGCTTATCTACAACTATGCGAGCAACTAATATATTTTTTTGATAAAGCAAAGATACGTAAGTCAAAATAATCGCTAAAAAATTAAAATATAATATTTTTTTCATAACTATTCTTTATCTTTTAAGTTAATTAAAAACAGCCAATAACATAAGCCAGGAAATAGAGCCAGAAAGCTAGCCCATGTATTGGTATACATCTTCCACCAATCTTCAGCAATCTTTCCAGTATGCCCCCATCCTAAAAGAATAAAAAATGGAGTAGCAATAATTAGAGAGGTAATACAGATGGTTAATAAATTAAGACTGTTATAACGATTTAAAAGAATTGAGAATATGTAGCTAAAAGGCACAGTCAAAATACAATAAGCCAAGTAAATAAGACCGTGTCCTACAAGAACTACGAAAATCGAGTATAGGCTGTATTCGTGATTCACTGCGATAAACAGGACTGTTGTTAAAAAAAGTAAAGGTAAAGGAGCAAGTAAGAGTGCTTTTACTATTTGTTCATTTGAGTATTTCACTAATTTAATTCTCTTATCTACTCAATAAATAATAATACTATAACGATTTTATTGGAGGTTTTTTGATTCTATTTAACATAATGGCGGTTATACGAATTGAACGTAAGCGTCCGCTGAACCCCATGCCTATTTTTTAATTCGGTTCAGGTTTCCAGCGGTGTGGTAGCAATTCTTCAATCTGAGTCACTTTATGTGTCGGCAACCTTTTCAGCACATCACTTAAATAGGCATTTAATCCTGAGAACTAAGAATTATCATTTAAAAATACCACAAAGTAGTATAAAATAAACTACTACAAGGTAGTATGAATGCAATCAATGTATACAATATGTGAGACTCCATTATTTACTAAATACTGTCTTGTTTATTGGACTCAGGAAGAATATGAGGAATTCAAAACATTCTTAGCATTAAATCCTGAAGCAGGAGATGTAGAGCCTAATGCAGGTGGTATTCGTAAGATTAGATGGACTAGCGGTGGTAGAGGTAAAAGTGGTGGTGTCAGAGTCATCTACTTTAATCGTTTAGCAAATGGAGAGATTTGGTTATTAACCTTGTACAGTAAAAAGCAAACTGTACAGCTTAGTAAGAAGACTCTTCAAGCATTAGTGGAGAAACTAAATGACTCGTTTAATGACTGAAAAAGAACTTGAGGCTTTTGAAGCAACTAGGGATATTGAAGCTGAAATATTACAAGGCATCGACGATATGCTTACTAGTAATGCAGCGAAAAGAACCGTAATCACTGAGACAGATGTAGCGTTAGCTCGTAGAAAGGCTCAACTAACACAAGATCAGTTTGCTAAGATTCTTGGCGTATCAAGACGTACTCTTGAATCATGGGAACAAGGTGCGAGAAGACCATCAGGAGCAGCAACATCCCTTATTCGATTATTTATTGTTGATCCAAAATTTGTAAAAGAGAGTCTGGCTTAATTTAGACAGCTCTCTACTATATTTATTTAAGGTTTTTTATGAAGCACTTAGGATTTGTGGGAAAAAGTACTGAATATTTAGGGTATACCCATATTGAAATTATCAATAGCTCATTACGCTTATCTTTCAATATTCCATCAACAAAAGATCTAGAAGAAACCTTTAAAAAGATAGTCGAAAATAACTATGATTTACTCATGGAAACATCAGCAGAAATCGAGTTCGAATTAGAAAGTGAAACGCTAGCAAAGATAGAAACCATCATAAAAGAAAAAGGGATTGAACTTGATGAGTTTGTTCAAAATGCGCTGATTAAACTTATCAACCAAAATGAATTGGCTAAGACTGATTAGACCTTAAATGCAGACAATAAAAAACCCCAGCATCCTGCCGGGGTTTCTCATATTGGGTTGCTAGGTATGACTCCTGTCTTACCTCACGCTCCTGGTGCGATCTTTCTTATTCTTGTTGTTTGGAACTTCCTGTTCCTGATGAGTTCATCATAGGAAAATTCCACTGTTCCTGGTAGCCGCAAAGAGCCGAGATTGTTGTGCGCCAGGGCGTACAAAATAGCCTAAATTTTATCCACAGCCATTGGGGATAGTTTCGGATCCTGAAAGCCGATGAAATGGGCACTGATTGCCAAATTGATCGTTTTTTAATCAAATTTACTGGCAAAATATTACAGATCTGCTTAAAAACTCACCAACTTATTACAAAAGCCGATTTTTTGCTTTTTCTTAGTCATGGCTAAATTTTCAAGTGATTGATATTTATATTAATATACAAGTGTATTGCGTATAACCACCATTATGTTAAATAGGGAATTCAAAGCTCTTTCTAAGAGTTGGTATAGTGGTAATACTTATTGAGTGCGTAAAAGAATTAGATTAATAAAATACTCAAAAGAAAAATAGTAAAAGGGAACTTACAGAAAATAAGTTACCGGCTCTTAAAATTATATTTAAACAAAGAAGCCCAACTAAATGATTGGGCTTCCTCATATCTAACTTTACCTTATGATTTTCATCAGTGTACTGCAAGAATTTAGACTACTTGTTGACTTGAACACCTTTAAAAATCAATTTCTCTTTTTTTTGTGTTTCTATAAGCAGTTGTGCCTGCCCCTTACGAGATTGAAGATATAATGTGGGAGCATTCACCAGAATATCTATCATCGTACTTTCACGTAAGTTGATATCATCAGGACAGCCCATCATTGTGGCAACAATTGGTTGTTCAGCATATAAATGATTGCCCTTAAAATGAATACCAATCGAATTTATATTACAAAACAAATTCCCAATATACAGCATCTTTTCTGCAAATTTTAGCGTGATAGGTTGGTCAGGTTTTGAAGCCAGAAATAATGAATCTATACGTTCACTATTAGCATTTGTTGCCTCGATTAATTCCCAAGAAAATTGCGCCAAGGTCTGCTCACTAAAGGACATCACTTGTAATTCTTGTATCTTGGACTGATCGGCTGATGAAGGCTTATGACAAGCGCTCAAAAGTCCAACGACGAACATCAGTATAAATATTCTAGTCATCGTTATTGTCCGTATAATAATGAGTAACCCTCTTTATAGAGTTCATCAGTAGACATATAGGTCATATATCCATTAGGTTTGGCGGCACCTCCGCAATACCCCTGACCTTTCATGGAAGAACTCCATGTGCCTTGATAAGTTGCAGTAGATAATAACCCTGCCGCCACACTTCCAATAAAGATTGGACCACCACTATCGCCACCCCAACAATCCAACGTTGGACCTGAAACTTTTACCCATGTTGCATTACACACACCTGCCCCTGATGGTCCACATTTATTGTCAGTACCAAATGCTTTAAATGCGGTCGACTGAACCGTACCACAACTATAACCAGTTTTCATTCCATAATGACAGACATACGTACCAACAGGTGTGTTACCTTGTGTACGTCGACCAGTTAGAGTTTTGACCACATTGTCACTGGCGAAAAATTCTGGGTTCAAGGTATGTGTAGATGATACTAAACTCATGGTTTGGAAATCCTGACTACCATTCCAGAAGTCTCCCACAAAGGTTAGTGCAATATTATCATTGCCAGTTGTCTTGCGGTCATCTACAGTAATTTTGTAATTCTTACAGTGAGCCGCTGTGGTCGCAAATTTTGTACCCGCAGCGTTTTTCACATTAAAACCTGTTGTACAATTATAAAAAGTGGTTGAAGTTGTACTATCCGCCATCAGCATGGTTTCTGCTGCCCTTACTGCGGCACTATGTCTTAATGGAATATTAGTGGTCGTTACTTTAAGTGGGACATTGGTTAATGTTCTAGGTTTTTCACTGCTCAGTAATTTCAAACCCTGTGTTTGGTTGGTTGCAGTATGCTTTGGATCATAAAGCTCTAAATCAATGCTATTTTCGGCACTGTTGCAAATAGTCGGTGGTGATAAACTTATCATCCCCTTTTGCTGATGGAGCTGCACATGAACCCATTCAAAGGCCGGCATTTTCAGCGTGACATCATTCTGTGGGCCGTACGCTGGTACT
>NZ_VPED01000066.1:0-4917 GCF_013417335.1 Acinetobacter sp. YH16031 | reverse complement strand
CACGTGCTTTGTTGGTGATAGTTTTATTTTCTCGTTCAGCAATGATTTGAAGTTTATCTTTGAGATCATCTTCAATTCTAAAGCTCACCGTTGTTGTTTTTTTGCTCTCCGCCATTAATTCCCCTTTTTTTTTGTTGTCTAAAAACGTTGACGTACAAGGCTCTAAGGTGTGTTACCTATGCGTTTTTAATTGGTTTGTTAAAAATATCGCAAAATACAAAATTACAGGCACGACATCGACCGCAGACAAACGGGGACATAATGGGGACATTATTGCCGTTTGTCTACAGTCGCGTACTCAGGGGGATCCCTGATACCCCGAAGCCTCTACGAGTCTTTTTTCTGACGCGCTGCGCTTGTCCAACGATTCACAGGCAGATAAAAATTTTATCTGCCCGTTCATCGTTTCATGAGTGGCAAAATGAAAGTCATTGTTTTGAGGGTTAACGGTGAGATCTCATTGCTAATCAAATGATGTTAAAAACGCCCCCAAAAGCTCGCAAAACCGTTCTAAACTTTCAACGTGATTTTTGGGGTTTGATAGGGTGATCGTGTCTTAAAATCGATTTGAGGGGCTTTGATGGGGATGAATGGGCGGTTTTCGCTAATCAACTCGCCCATTTAACATAAAAGGGATTAGTTGCACTTAGAATCGGTAGGTTCGTTATAATTTTCAGCATTTCCCATTCTAGCGTGATTTTCTTGAGCAAATTTTCGTTCTCTATGACTTTGAGCTTGATTATGTATCCATACATTTATGATTTTTGATGACCACCTAGGGCTATCTCCATGACCTAACCAAACGGTTGGTTGAGGGAAAGGAATTTGATTAGGAATGTCATTACGTCGAATTCTATTCAGCGTTGATTTACTGATACCTAATTTTTCACATAGATCCTTGATCCCCAAAAGGGTGTCATTGGCTATATCAAAATGCATCTTTCTCTCCGTATTCACTTCTAATTATCACTATTATGATGATTCTATATTAACACCGCTAGGTTCAAATTGAAGTACGTATGGTTTTTTTAGCGGTACAGGGTGATTCAAATGCTATTATTTAAAAGCAAAAAAGCCAGCAATTTGCTGGCTTTTTACATAACGTGGATTAACTACGGTTATCAGCCTGATTTTATTGCAATTGCAAACTGCATTAAACGTTCTTTTTTCTCCGTTGAGCCTAAAAACTAATAGTTGCCATACCAGAGAAGCAAGCTAGTATTACTATTCTCACTTGCTCGGTATTGAATATCGACGTTTCCAAGGGAAGCCTACCGGCTTCCCTTTTTTATGGTTGAATGGGGTTGATTTCCATAACAGGAATCGAATACATGAGACAACCTATTGACTACGAACAATTTAAAATTGGTTTGGCTTTGAATTTTTTCATGCCTATTTGAACTCTCAGGCTCAAATTTTGAGCAAAAAAGTGCCTAATGCCCCAATGTGGTACTAATCAAAACGGAGCGAAGCGACAACGTCTTTTTGTCTTTGCTTTTCTCCATGATCAGTGATTGGGTCATGGCTTCTTAGCTTGTTCCATTAGCTAAGTCTGGTACTTCTGGTCAGTTTGGGCTTCTCTCGACGGTGCAATCCTAGAAACCCTGGTCCGTTGATTGGTGCTCTTATCAGGTACGCACTGTAATCTTTCGATACCGCAGCGTGATTCGGAGGCAGAGCCGGAATTTCGTTTTCCGGTACGTTATTACCACAATTTGCCTGTTTATCCTTTCGGGGACCGAGCCAAGTCCGAGTCAATCAAGTGGTGCATTTGGGTTAATGTCGTTGGCTGGTATTTAATGAGAACGTGACAAGCGTCTCTCACGCTGCTAAGATTGGATTGAGCTTTCTAATCGTAGCAGCGAATGCACCGATTCAGAGTACCAAAGCCCTGTGATACTGTCACGGGGCTTTTGTACATCTGTAGGTTAGAAATTTATTAAGTCATCTAAAAATGGCTACGTATAAGACCCATTATGTTAAATGGGCGAGTTAACTTGCTAAAACCGCCCATTCATCCGCATTAAATCCCCTCAAATCGATTTTAAGACACGATCCCCCTATAAAACACCCAAAACCACGTTGAAAGTTTAGAACGGTTTTGCGAGCTTTTGAGTGCGTTTTTAACAAGTTTTTATTTCATGTGAAATTCTTCTAGTAAGTCTTAAAACAATCCACATTCACGGTGGATAAATCGGGGAATATCGTTTGATATTGTGATTTACTCTTTGATAATCAAAAGCAAGAACAATTTGTTTATTTATTAGCCGATGGTGATTACATGAAAACGAAACCAGAAACAGAAATGCGAAAATGGAAAAGATTGAATCAAATCGTTTCAAGGAAAAGAAAGTATAGGCAAGAAGACCTTGATAAGTGGCGTAAAGAGCAAGAGGAAGAAGAGCGGATTAAAGAATGGCTGGATGAAAATGAAGGTGCGATAAAACGCCACATGAAAGACTTGTAGCGTTTAACATAAAAGGGATTAGTCGCACTAAAAATCGATAGGCTCATTACAATTTTCAGTATTTTCCATTCTTGCGTGATTTTCTTGAGCAAATTTTCGTTCTCTATGACTTTGAGCTTGATTGTGTATCCATACATTTATGGTTTTTGATGACCACCTAGGACTATCTCCATGACCTAACCAAACAGTTGGTTAGGTCATGGAGTTTGATTAGGAATGTCATTACGTCGAATTCTAATGAATAACCCCGCCGCAATCAGTGTGGAATATAACTCTCAGAGATTTACTTCTTTTTCATAAACTTATTTATATAAGGGATTACGCCATCAACAATTGCAACACCGGCTGCAGTCAGTCCGATTATGGATGCTCGAGTTATAATTGTTTTTGTTGTTACCCATTCAGCACTATTTTCCTTTAGTTCTTTCTCTGATGGCAGCTCCGTTTCAACCTCATAACCCTGAGATTTAAGAGCTTTAACTCTATCGTCAGCAACTTTAAAGAGCTGCCATGGTTCCAATTCAAACCCATGAGAAATTTTTAATACATTTTCTATGGTCGATGCCCTACCAATTTCAACCCTGGCTAATGTTGACTGAGTCATTCCACATAACTGAGATGCAGAAGCTTGATTTAGGCCTCTATGCTCTCTTTCTTCAGAAATTACAGTTCCAATTTAAAAATTCAGTATTGAGTAACACAAAATTAAAGAAGATGTATATCTTTGATAAATGATTTCAATACATTTAATCTAGAAACCAAAATTTCGTAATCGCTGGCATCAACATTTAATAGAACATAATGAGATTTTCTTTTTTGGAAATATGGGTATCTCAAGTTATTGTGTAAGTGGTTCGAGTTAGTTTTAAGCAAAACATTAGAAGCGAATTGTGCTCGAATTTGCTCTTTCTGAATATTATCGGTTGATAGTATATTAATGAGCATATCAAATGCTGATTCTATAGAATGATTTCTATTTTCATCTCTAAAAAAATCGTTATCTGCATTGATAAGTGAAAAAATCTTACTCCTTATTAACTTCTCCATTGATTGTAAAATCAAATAACAAGCAACCCGATATTTACCTAACTTTGCTAACTCTGAAGCGGCACTTTCATCTTCTTGAGACAATTTTAGGTAAGTGTTACTAATATTTATATTTCTTTCTATTTTACCTATCATCATTTTAGTACATACCTACGAAAAATTATAATTATTAAAATTTATACCCACTAACGCTTATTGTGAACGGTTCTGTCGCATTAAGGCTGTTTGCACGGTAATCTACCCTTTTGAAGTACGTGTATCTTTTTTAATGGTACACGTACTTCAAATGGTATTATTTAAAAGCTAAAAAGCCAGCAAATTGCTGGCTTTTTACATAACGTGGATTAGTCGCACTAAAAATCGATAGGCTCATTACAATTTTCAGTATTTTCCATTCTTGCGTGATTTTCTTGAGTAAATTTTCGTTCTCTATGACTTTGAGCTTGATTGTGTATCCATACATTTATGGTTTTTGATGACCACCTAGGACTGTCTCCATGACCTTATTGATTATTGGTAAGTTTTAGCGGGGGGTGTGATAAAATAGTAAAACGTTGCAAATGGATTATAAGGATAAAAATGAAAGACGATAAGGTAAGTCAGAGTAGCGAGCCATTAGCTATGATGACACATGAACGAGCGCGAAAAGGTCTTATCACCAGAGTAATTCTAGCTGCCACTGTGGGGGGGGTTAGCTCTACACTAAATGCAGTTTGCAATAACGACACTAATAGCGGTGTATCTTCTGTTGCAAGCATTATTGGTTCAGTCGCTGGGTCTTCTGCGGTGCAGTACCTTGTGGAGAAAGTGGTTGATACTAATGGTTTGAGTTTATCAAAAGAATCTAAGATTGGAATGGCTGTTGGAGTTGGTATTGGCGTATCGAGTATATCTAATGCATTAGTTAATAGTTATAACTCGGATACTGACCTTGATTTGTCAGAAGTTGCTACTCAGACAGCTAAGCATGTTGGAATGGGTTATGGTAGCACAATAGGTGCATTGAAGATTATGGGCCCCGAAGACGCTTCTTTTTGGGATGACGATCTAACGCTTACTAATACCACAAAGACCACGTACGACATGGACAATTCTTTAGCTCATTTAGCCTATTTTAAGTGGGACGACTAATAAAAATCAAATACACACCTAATGCCCCAATGTGGTACTAATCAAAACGGAGCGAAGCGACATCATCATTCTGTCTTTGCTTTTCTCCATGATCGGTTATTGGGTCATGGCTTCTTAGCTTGTTCCTTTAGCTAAGTTTGGTACTTCTGGTTAGGTTGGGCTTCTTTCGACGGTGCAATCCAAGAAATCCCTAGTCCGTTGATTGGTGCTCTTATCAGGTACGCACTGTAATCTTTCGATACCGCAGCGTGATTCGGAGGCAGAGCCGGAAT
>NZ_VPED01000064.1:0-2045 GCF_013417335.1 Acinetobacter sp. YH16031 | reverse complement strand
TTACATACTGCGCGAAGCGTAGCTTCTTGCTTAAATTTCAAGGAAAAACGTTGTTTTTCTGGTCTTGAAATTTGGTGGAGACTAGGAGAGTCGAACTCCTGACCTCCTGCGTGCAAAGCAGGCGCTCTACCAACTAAGCTAAGTCCCCAGCTTATCAATAAGTCAATGTTCTGATTTTCTGTTTTCTGGCAGATGGTGGGTCTGACAAGACTTGAACTTGTGACCCCACGCTTATCAAGCGTGTGCTCTAACCAACTGAGCTACAGACCCTCAGATACATCGTCATGAAGAACAACTTGTTGTGGATTCTTACCAATCGTCAATCTTTCGTTAAGGAGGTGATCCAGCCGCAGGTTCCCCTACGGCTACCTTGTTACGACTTCACCCCAGTCATCGGCCACACCGTGGTAAGCGTCCTCCCTAAGGTTAGACTACCTACTTCTGGTGCAACAAACTCCCATGGTGTGACGGGCGGTGTGTACAAGGCCCGGGAACGTATTCACCGCGGCATTCTGATCCGCGATTACTAGCGATTCCGACTTCACGCAGTCGAGTTGCAGACTGCGATCCGGACTACGATCGGCTTTTTGAGATTAGCATCTGCTCGCGCAGTAGCAACCCTTTGTACCGACCATTGTAGCACGTGTGTAGCCCTGGCCGTAAGGGCCATGATGACTTGACGTCGTCCCCGCCTTCCTCCAGTTTGTCACTGGCAGTATCCTTAAAGTTCCCACCCGAAGTGCTGGCAAATAAGGAAAAGGGTTGCGCTCGTTGCGGGACTTAACCCAACATCTCACGACACGAGCTGACGACAGCCATGCAGCACCTGTATCAGAGTTCCCGAAGGCACCAATCCATCTCTGGAAAGTTCTCTGTATGTCAAGGCCAGGTAAGGTTCTTCGCGTTGCATCGAATTAAACCACATGCTCCACCGCTTGTGCGGGCCCCCGTCAATTCATTTGAGTTTTAGTCTTGCGACCGTACTCCCCAGGCGGTCTACTTATCGCGTTAGCTGCGCCACTAAAGCCTCAAGGGCCCCAACGGCTAGTAGACATCGTTTACGGCATGGACTACCAGGGTATCTAATCCTGTTTGCTCCCCATGCTTTCGCACCTCAGTGTCAGTATTAGGCCAGATGGCTGCCTTCGCCATCGGTATTCCTCCAGATCTCTACGCATTTCACCGCTACACCTGGAATTCTACCATCCTCTCCCATACTCTAGCTAACCAGTATCGAATGCAATTCCCAAGTTAAGCTCGGGGATTTCACATTTGACTTAATTAGCCACCTACGCGCGCTTTACGCCCAGTAAATCCGATTAACGCTTGCACCCTCTGTATTACCGCGGCTGCTGGCACAGAGTTAGCCGGTGCTTATTCTGCGAGTAACGTCCACTTATCCCGGGTATTAACCAGGTAAGCCTCCTCCTCGCTTAAAGTGCTTTACAACCAAAAGGCCTTCTTCACACACGCGGCATGGCTGGATCAGGGTTCCCCCCATTGTCCAATATTCCCCACTGCTGCCTCCCGTAGGAGTCTGGGCCGTGTCTCAGTCCCAGTGTGGCGGATCATCCTCTCAGACCCGCTACAGATCGTCGCCTTGGTAGGCCTTTACCCCACCAACTAGCTAATCCGACTTAGGCTCATCTATTAGCGCAAGGTCCGAAGATCCCCTGCTTTCTCCCGTAGGACGTATGCGGTATTAGCGTCCCTTTCGGAACGTTGTCCCCCACTAATAGGCAGATTCCTAAGCATTACTCACCCGTCCGCCGCTAGGAATCAGGTGCAAGCACCCTATCCCCGCTCGACTTGCATGTGTTAAGCCTGCCGCCAGCGTTCAATCTGAGCCATGATCAAACTCTTCAGTTAAAATCATTTCGAACTTTATAAGTAAAGTTCTTAAACTTGGCTCATCAATTTTCTGACTTAAATTTCGCTCAAATAAACTTCGAGTAATTTAAACCAATCAATCAATGAAAATAATTTCGATCAATCAACCAGTAAAAATCCACACAAGTTGTTCTTCATAATCTCTTAATGATCTT